>CAZDYT010000295.1:0-5442 GCA_964509395.1 uncultured bacterium | reverse complement strand
TCGGTCAAGGGCAAGGCGGCGCCGGTGACCGCGTTCGAGGTCGTCGGCCGCCGGGCGCGGCGGGCGCGCGTCGAGCTGGCCGCCGAGCGCGGCCTCACGCCGCTGGTCGGCCGCGAGCGCGAGCTCGAGCACCTGCGCCAGGCTTTCGAGGGAGCGCGCGAGGGTCGCGGTCAGGTGGTCGGGATCGTCGGCGAGGCGGGTGTCGGGAAGTCGCGGCTCCTCTTCGAGTTCCGCCGCGAGCAGGAGGGCCGGGCGATCTACCTCGAGGGGCGCTGCATCTCCTTTGGCCAGACGATCCCGTTCCTGCCGCTCGTCGAGATGCTCAAGCGCGGGCTCCGGATCGACGAAGGGGACCGCGACGACACGATCCGGGAGAAGGTCCTCCGCGGCCTCCAGCTCGCCGGCGCAGAGGAGCGGTGGACGCCGTTCCTCCTGAACCTCCTCGGCGTCGAGACGGACGATCCGGCAGTCAAGGGGATCACCGCCGAGGCGCGCCGCCGGTATACGTTCGAGGCCCTCCGGAACCTGACACTCGCCCAGAGCGCGCGGCGACCCATCGTGTTCGCGATCGAGGATCTCCACTGGGTCGACCAGCCCTCCCAGGACTTCTTCCGGTACCTCGCCGAGCAGAGCGCGCGGGCAGCGGTGCTGGTCGTCGTCACCTACCGGCCGGGGTACGCGCACCCCTGGGGCGACAAGTCCTACTACTCGCAGATCGCCCTCGCCCCCTTGTCCGACCAGGAGAGCGAGCGCGTCGTGGAGTCGGTGCTCGGCGTGCGCGCGCTCCCCCTCGAGGTGAAGAACCTCATCTGTCAGAAGGCCGAGGGCAACCCGTTCTACCTGGAGGAGCTCACGCGCGCCTTCGTCGACGCCGGGATCCTGGCGCGGACGAACGGCGGCTACACCCTGGCGCGCGGGGTGACGCCGCAGGACGTCCCCGACACCGTCCAGGGCGTGATCATGGCCCGCATCGACCGGCTCGCCGAGACGCACAAGCGGACGATTCAGACCGCCGCGGTCGTGGGCCGCGAGTTCACCTTGCGGCTGCTGCGGCAGATCACCGACATCCAGGAGCGGCTCGAAGAGTCGCTGGCGGACCTGCGAGCCCTCGAGTTCATCTACGAGAAGTCGCTCTACCCGGACCTCGAGTACGTCTTCAAGCACGCGCTGGTTCAGGACGTGGCGTACGGGAGCCTCCTCAAGCCCCGCCGGCGGACGCTCCACGAGCTGGTCGGCCGGGCCATCGAGGAGCTCTACGCGGACCGGCTGGACGAGCACGTCGCGGAGCTGGCGCACCACTTCGCCCAGGGCGAGGTCTGGCCGAAGGCGTTCGAGTACGCGCGCCGGGCCGGCGACCGGGCGCGGGGCATCTTCGCCAACCGCGAGGCGATCCATCACTACACGCAGGCCCTCGAGGCCGCGCCCAAGATGACGACACCGCCGGGGGATGCCGACCTCCTCGCCATCTACGAGGCCCGGGGCATGGTCTGGCTCCTCCTCACGAACTACGACGCCGCGGTGGCGGACTTCGAGGCGATGCAGGCCGCCGCGCGCCGGCTTGGCGAGCGGGTCAAGGAGGGGGAGGCGCTCTGCAACCAGGCCGCGGCGCACTGGTGGCGCTTCTCCCACGCCCACGAGGGGCTCGTCGAGAAGTGCGCCCACGAGGCCATGGCGATCGCCGAGGACACGGGCGACGAGCGGATCCTCGCGCGGGCGCTCTCCTCCCTCGGCATGGTGGACCAGAAGGGAGGGCTACTCCGGGCGGCCGACACCAAGTTCCTCCGATCGGTCGAGATCTGCCGGCGGCGCGGCCTCAAGGGTCCGCTGGTGACGAACCTCGTCTGGCTCGGGGCCCACGCGAACTGGCGCGGCGAGTTCCGGCAGGCCATCGAGCACGCCGGTGAAGCCGAGCGGCTCGCCCAGGAGACCCACGAGGGGTTCTTCGAGCTGGTGGCCCACTGCTTCCGCTGCAACGCACTGGCGGCCCTGGGCGAGTGGGACCTCGCGCTCCAGGCCATCGAGGAGGCGATGCAGAAGGGGCGCGAGCGGGAGAACCGGTACGCCATCGCGCGGGGGCTCAACACGCTCGGCTGGATCCACCGCGAGCTCGGCGACCTCGCGCGGGCGAGCGAGCTGAACCGCGAGGGCATCGAGATCGCGCGGGCGGCGAAGATCTCGAACGCCGAGATCAACGCGACCCTCAACCTCGCCGAGGATTGCCTCGCGCGGGGGGAGGTCGGGCCCGCGCAGCAGATCCTGACCGAGACGGCGGAGCGGATCGGCACGGGGTTCTTCGACTCACACCTCTGGCGGTGGAACATCCGTGTTCCCCTGGCGTCCGCGCGACTCGCCCTCATCGAGCGGACCCCGGACCGAGCGATCCGCCATCTCGACGCGGCCCTCCGGCTCGCCGAGAAGACGGAGTCGCAGAAGTACCTCGCCGAGGCGCGGGGGCTCCGGGGGGAGCTCCTGGCGGCGACCGGAAAGCAGCCGGAGGCGGCCGTCGAGCTCCGGGCAGCCCTCGGGATCGCCGAGGCGATCGCCTACCGCCGCGGGATCTGGCAGCTCGGGAGCACGCTCGGGCGGATCCTCCTCCAAGCGGGTCGGGAGTCGGAAGCCCGCACCGCCTACGCCACGGCGCTCCGCGCGCTCCACGCGGCGCTCCCGCGAATCCCGACCCCGCGCCTCAAGGAGACGTTGCTCGCCTCGGAAGCGGTCGCGCGGCTCCGCGAGGAGGCCGCTGCGCTCGGCGTGACCGCCTGAACCGGACCCCCATCGACTGGCCCCCACACGGGAGGGACCATGGCCGACGTGGAGCATCTCAAGTCGCGGGCTGCCGAGGCCGTGGACAGGCTCGCCGAAGAGCTGTGGCAGCTCGCGCTCCGCATCCACGCGAACCCCGAGCTCGCCTACAAGGAAGAAAAGGCCGCGGCCTGGCTGACGGAGTTCTTCGAAACGCAAGGCTGCCGCGTCGAGCGCGCCGCGGGTGGGGTGCCCACGGCCTTCCGCGCGGAGGTGCCCGGCGCGGGACCCGGGCCGACCGTGGCGATCATGGCGGAGTACGACGCGCTCCCGAGCATCGGACACGCCTGCGGGCATAACATCATCGCCAGCGCCGCGGCGGGCGCGGGCGCGGCGGCCGCCGCCGTGGCCGGCGCCGCGGGGTTGCCGTTCCCGAGACGGCTCGACATGAACGGAACACAGGCGGAGGAGGGAGGCGCGGGCAAGGTACGGCTCCTCCAGGCCGGTGTCTTCCGCGACGTGGACGCCGCCATGATGATCCACCCGCTCTGCCGCACCCGGCTCTGGCGGCCGACCCTCGGCCTCCTGAAGGTGAAGGTGGAGTACTTCGGGAAGGCCGCCCACGCCTCCGCGGCACCGTGGAAGGGCGTGAACGCGCTGAACGCGGTCATCGGGCTGTTCAACGCCCTCGACGCCATGCGCCAGCAGATCCGGCCGGACGCCCGCATCCACGGCGTCATCACGGTCGGCGGCCAGCAGGCCAACATCATCCCGGAGCACACGGCGGCCGAGTTCTACCTGCGCTCACGGGACAGGGAGTATCTCGGGGAGCTCCGCCGGCGGTTCGAGGCGGCGGCCGAGGGCGCGGCGACCGCGACGGGCTGCCGGGTGCAGGTCGCCTTCGACCCGATCATCCACGACCCCGTGAAGCCCAACCACACGCTGCTCGACGTCTTCGGGAAAAACCTCGAGCGGATCGGCTTCCCCGTGGACGCCGAGGATCCCGGAGGCTCCGGTTCGACGGACGCCGGCAACGTGAGCCAGGCGCTGCCGACCATCCACCCCTACATCCGGATCGCGCCCGACGACGTGCCCAATCACTCCCGCGAGTTCACGGAGGCCGCCGCCTCTCCGCTGGCCCGCGTCGGCCTCCTGGCCGCGGCGAAGGCCCTCGCCACGACCGCGCTCGACCTCCTCGCGCATCCTGAGATTCTCCAGGCCGCGAAGGAGGAGTTCGCCCGCACCGCCTGACCAGCCCACCGGCGATGTCGCCGACCGATGCCCGCCTCCGGGACGTCGCCGCCGCGGCCGTGCGCCTCGCGCCCGAGCTGGACGCGCTCTCCCGCCGGATCCACGCCCACCCGGAGGTCGGCTTCATGGAAGTGCAGGCCGCGGCGTGGCTCGCCGAGTATCTGGAGAGGCACGGCTACACCGTGGAGCGGGAGGCGGGCGGCGTCACGACCGCGTTCCGGGCAACCCTGGGCACGGGGGATGGGCCCACGGTCGCCCTCGTGGCCGAGTACGACGCGCTCCCCGGCGTCGGCCACGGCTGTGGCCACAACCTGATCGCCGCCGCGGAGGCGGGGGCCGGCGCGATCCTGGCCGCCGTCCGGGGCGGCCCGGCGCCCGGGCGCGTCCGGGTGATCGGAACCCCGGCGGAGGAGGGCGGGGGCGGCAAGGTGGCGCTGCTGGAGGCCGGCGTCTTCCGCGGTGTGGACGCGGCGCTCATGATCCACCCGCTCTCGCGGACGCGAATCTCCGAGGACCTCCTCGGCCGTCGTAAGCTCACGGTCGAGTTCTTCGGCAAGCCCGCGCACGCGGCCGCGTATCCCGACGCGGGCGTGAACGCGCTCGATGCCATCATCCTCCACTTCCAGGGACTCTCGGCGATGCGCCAGCAGCTCCGGCCCTCGGCCCGCATCCACGGGATCATCACGCACGGTGGCGACGCCGCCAACATCATCCCCGAGCACACGGCGGCCGTCTTCTACGTGCGGGCGCTGAGCCGGGACTACCTCCAGGAAGTAGTGCGACGCTTCGAGGCCTGCGCCCAGGGGGCCGCTCAGGCGACGGGCTGCCGGGTGAAGATCACCCCCGAGCCGTTCCTCTACGAGCCGATGCGGCCGAACCGCACCTTGTCCGAACACTTCCGCGCGAATCTGGCGGCGGTCGGCATCGAGGAGGACCCGCCGCCGCCCCGCCCGCCGCTCGCCTCCTCCGACGTCGGCAACGTCAGCCAGGCCTTCCCCACGATCCAGCCCTGGATCGGGATCCTCCCGCCGGGGCAGCCGGACGTCCCGCTCCACACGCGCGAGTTCCGGGACGCCGCAGCGACGGACCATGCGCACCAGCTGATGCGCGCCGCCGCGTGTGCCCTGGCGCTCACCGCGCTCGACGTCCTCACCGACCCGGCCTGCCTCCGGGCGGCCCGGGAGGAGTTCGCCCAGGCCGGGTAGCGACTCCCCCACCCCTCTCCCTCCCAGGGAGAGGGGTGGGGTGAGGGTCAGTGGACGGTGCGGGCGCGCGCCCTCACCCGCCGGGGGAGCGGGGATCCTCGAAGCGACGGCGGCGCTCTTCGGTCCGCCGCTCGGCCTCGAGGCGCTCGAGCTCCACCGCCGAGTGGTCCACGAACCGCATCGCCTCGGCGATGGCGCGGTGACCCGCCTGCTCTGCGATCAACCGGTGCATCGCCTGGCAGAC
>CAZDYT010000294.1:0-5451 GCA_964509395.1 uncultured bacterium | reverse complement strand
GCTCGGGGGCGGCGTGCGGCGCCACCCGCGGCCCAACCAGCCGTCCCAGGAATCGCCGATCAGGGTTAGACCTCCGCTCGGTTCCGTACGGTGCGAGCTCCTCACGCATCACCTGTCGAACGACGTCGAGAGTGGAGCGGCGGTGAACATGCTCGAGCAGCGCGTCGTTGATTAAGGTTTGGTAGTTCCCGCCACCGGCCTTGTTCACCAGGTCCCGGAAGTACTCGAGCACTGTGTTGTCTAGGCGGATTGAGATCTTCGTTTTTCCCGGCTGGGGCTTGACGACAGCCCCGCGCTTCGCGCGCGAAAAATTGATGTCGCGATATTTCTCAGCTACGACCTTCTTCATACAGTTCCCTCTGGCGCTCGTTCGCCTTCCACGCCGAGATCACCCGGATGATGTCTGGCTCCCGGTACACGTACACGACGACGAGCAGGTTCGCGAGGTTGCTGAGACCCAGCGTCACGAACCGCGGCTCCTCGACGGCGTCAGGATCTTCACGGGTCAGGGCGAAATCGTCTTCCAAGACCGTCACCGCCTCCGCGAAGCTCACGCCGTGAGTGCGTAGGTTCGCCGCCGCCTTCGGCGGATCCCATTCGAACCGCACCTCGCCATTGTATAGACGTTTGTCCTCCGTCGCAAGCAGCCGCCTGCTGCACCGCGAAGACGCACAGCCACATGATGGAGCCCGTCATGAGGGCTGTGCGCCCGGCAGGGCGTTTCTCTTGCGAGGAGCCGCGGCTTCGGCGCTTCGGTCGGGGTCGTCTCACGCACCGCCAATGAGGGCGCCGAGGGGACGTCGGTCACCGCGTCCAGCGGGTCCATCGGGAAATGCGGGTCCGGGCGCCTCCGCATGCTATGCTCGCCTCCACGTCGCGGGCTCCGTGAGGCCGGATGGAAACCGTGTTCTCGCTGGTCCTGCTGGTGGCCCTGGCGCTGGCCGTCGCGCCGATCGTCGCCCTCGTCCTGGCCGTGCGGCTCAACGCGCGCGTCCGCGACCTCGAGGGGCGCCTCAGGGTCCTCGAGGCCATCCCGCCGCCCGGGGTGCGGGTCACGCCGGCGCCGGGCGTCGCAGCTCCCGCGCCGGTCCCCGTCGCGCCCGAGCCGGCTGCGGCGCCGACGATCGCAACCGCGCCGCCACCCGAGTCCCTGCCGATCGCGCCGCCCCCTCCGCCGGTGGAGCTAGCCCCGCGCCCTGCGGCGAGTTGGAGCAGGCTCGAGGGCCTCCTCGGCGAGAAGTGGCTCAACCGCGTGGGGGCCGTGGTTCTCGTCATCGGGCTCGGCTTGTTCCTCAAGTACGCCTTCCAGAACGAGTGGATCGGGCCGACCGGTCGGATCGCGCTCGGGCTCCTCACCGGGACCGGGCTGCTCCTCGGCGGGGAGCACCTCCAGCGCGCCGCCTACCGCGTCCCCGCCCAGGGCCTGGCCGCCGCGGGGATCGCCGCACTCTACCTCTCGGCCTACGCGGCGTACGGCTTCTACGGTCTCATCGACCAGGTGGCGGCGTTCGCCTTCCTGGTGCTGGTGACGGCGGTCGGGATGGCGGTAGCCCTGCGCCACGACGCGCGAGCCATCGCCACGCTGGCGGCGATCGGCGGGTTCCTCACGCCGGTCATCCTGAGCACGGGGCAGGACGCAGCGGTCACGCTGTTCACCTATCTGGCGGTCCTCGACGCCGGGATCGTGGCCTCGGCCTACTGGCGGCGGTGGTGGGAGCTGGGGGTCCTGAGCTTCGTCCTGACCCAGGGCCTCTACGCCGCCTGGTACCAGGACTGGTACGCGCCGGCGAAGCTTCCCGTGGCCCTCGGCGCCGCCAGCGTGTTCTTCGTCCTGTTCGCGCTGGTGGCGCCGGTGCAGGTGGCCGGCCGCCGGCTCGACGGGCGCCTCGAGACGCTCTGGCAGGGGACGGCCCTCCTGGTCTTCGGCGCCCCGCTCGCCTACTTCCTGGCGGCACGCGCCGTCCTCTACCCGGCCTACGCCACCGCGCTCGGGCTCCTGTGCCTCACCCTCGCCACCGGGCACCTTCTGGCCGGGCAGTGGGCGACGCGGCGCGCCGCCGACCACCCCTACCTCCGGCTCTTCTACCTCGCGATCGCGGTCACCTTCCTGACGCTCGCCTTCCCGGCTCAGTTCAGCCGGCACGCGCTCGCCATCGCCTGGAGTGCCGAGGGCCTGGCCCTGCTGTGGGGCGCCTTCCGGCTGGAGGCGCCGCGGCTCCGCCTGGCCGCCTGCGCCGTCCTGGCCCTGGGCGGGGGGCGCTGGCTCACGATGCTGCTGGAGCAGCGGAGCCACGCGGGGGTTTTCGCCCTCGACAATCCCGCCCTCGGCTCGACGCTCGCCTTTGCCCTGGCGTGCGGGCTGGCCGCGCTCCTCTACGCGCGGCGCGGCGAGCGGCGGGAGACGTGGGAGTGGGGCGCCGAGGCGCTCTACGCGATGGTCGCCCTCGCTACCCCCGCCCTGTTCCTCACCCTCGAGCTGGGCCTGGCTCGGGCCCTCCGGCTCCCGCCGGCGTACGTGCACGTCTTCCGCGTGTTCATCTGGACCGTGACGGCGCTCCCCCTCCTGGCCCTGGCCCGGCGCGACCGGACGCCTATCCTCCTCGGCGCCACCTCGGCCGTGCTGGTCGCGGTCGGGCTCGCCTCCCTCGACCTCTCGGCATGGCGCGGGCTCGAGCCCGCCCTCCGCCCGCCCGTGCTCAACCCCCGCTTCTTCGCGGGCCTCCTGATCGTGGCGACGTACGTGCTCTACGGGCGGGCGGCCGCCGCGTTCCCCATCGGGGCCGAGCGCCGGACCCGCTTCGCCCTGGCCGGCGGCGCCGCCGCGGGACTCTTCCTCCTGTTCACCCTGAGCGCGGAGATCCGGCTCCTCCCCCTCTCGGACTGGCCCTATCGCGAGGCGGAGGACGCCCGGAACATGGGTCTCTCGATCCTGTGGACCGTCTACGCCTTCATCGCGATGGGCCTCGGGATCCGGCGAAACGTGGCGGCCCTCCGGTTCGGCGGGATGGGCCTCTTCGGGCTCACCGTGGCCAAGGCGTTTCTGGTGGACCTCGCCGGGCTCGACGCCGTCTACCGGATCCTCTCGTTCCTGGTGCTCGGCGCGGTCCTGCTCCTCGCCTCCTTCCTCTACACTCGCTATCGCGACCGGTGGGCGACCGAGCGCCGGCCGTGAGGGTCCGCGCGCTCCTGGCGGCGTCGCTGCTCGCCGCGCCGGTGCTGGCCGCGCCGCGGGTCGCGGTCGCCCCGCCGCCGCCCGGGCCGACCTGGGTCTACCGGAAGCCGATCGGCCTCCCCGCGCTCGTCGCCCCCGCGTATGCGGAGGCGATCCTCGACGCCGAGGTCTACCGGGACGCCACGCCCGGGCTGGCCGACCTCCGGGTCCGCGACGGGCGCGGCGGCGAGGTGGCCTACGTCCTCCGGCGGCACGAAAAGCCGGCGAGCCGGACGGAGCGGGAGGTCCCGCTCCTCGACCTCCAGCGGACCGAACGGGGCGAGGTCCGCTTCGTCCTGGACCTCGGGACCGGGCCCGGGATTCACAACCGGGTCCGCATCCGCGTCGGCGCGGCGGCGCGGAATTTCCGGGTTCCCGTCGCGATCGAGGTGAGCGAGGACCGCCGGGCCTGGCAGCTCGTGCGCCTGGCCGGCTTCATCTACGTCGTCGAGGGCGAGACGCGCGCCGCCGACACGACGGTGAGCTACCCGCCCTCCACGGCGCGCTATCTCCGTGTCACCGTCCTGGCGCTGCCGGGGCCGCGCTTCCTCGTCACCGGGGCGGCGGTCATCGCCGACACCCCGGCCGTCCGTGGTGAGGAAGCGGTGTCGGCCGAGCTGGTCGAGCGCCGGGACGACACGGTCCGCAAGGTGACCGAGCTGGTGCTGGACCTCGGGAGCCGGCGGCCGGCGGACCGGGCGGAGGTGACGATCGGCGACCGCACGTTTCACCGGGTCGTCCTGGTCGAGGCGAGCGACGACCGGAAGGTGTGGCGGTGGCTGGCCACCGGCGCGCTGAGCGCGGTCGAGACGGCGCGGGTCCGCGAGCGCCACACGCATCTCGCCTTTCCCGAAGCCTCGGCGCGCTACCTCCGGCTCACGATCCAGAACCAGGACGACCGGCCGCTCCGCGTGTCGGAGGTGCGCCTGGCCGGCGTGCGCCACGGCGTGGTGTTCCAGGCGGCCCCGGCGCAGACCTACACACTCGACTACGGCGATCGGACGCGGCCGTTGCCGCGCTACGATCTCAGCCGCACCTTCCCGTACGTCGAGTCGGAGGTGATTCCCGTCGCCACGCTCGGCCCCGCGACCCGCGAGGATCTCCCGCCGCCGCGGAAGCCCTGGACCGAGGAGCGCCCGATCCTCTTGTGGGGCGCGATGGGCATCGTCGCGCTGGCGCTGGTCGGGCTCCTGGTCCGTCTGGGCCGGCGGGTCCGCCCGACGCTGGACGCCGGAGGCGGCTGAGTGCGCTGAGCGTGCCGGGGGCTCGGCAGGCGCGCACCCCGGGGTGGCGCCGCAGTGCGGATGCGCCGGCCCTTCCTCGCAACGAGCCGGTACGAGTGGATGTTCCGGGAGATGGGCTACTGCCGGGAGTGCTGGCCGGTGTGACGACGACCGGCCCGCGGATGCGACGCGCGGCTGCTTGGCCCGGCCACACTCGCGCGCCCAGCCAGCCAGCGCGTGAGGCTATCGGTTGACTCGCCGGGCGGCGCCTGCGCCGTTGCGCGGGAGGACCTCCCGGAGGTACTTCCCGGTGTACGATGCCGCCACCTGGGCGACGGCCTCGGGCGGCCCCTCGGCCACCAGCTCGCCCCCCGCCTCGCCGCCCTCGGGCCCGAGGTCGAGGATCCAGTCGGCGCACTTGACGACGTCCAGGTGGTGCTCGACGACGAGGACCGTGTTCCCCGCGTCGACGAGGCGCTGGAGCACCCCGAGGAGGCGCCGGATGTCCTCGAGGTGGAGCCCCGTCGTGGGCTCGTCGAGGATGTAGAGGATGTCGTGGCCGAGGCGGGGCCCCAGCTCGGCGGCCACCTTGAGCCGCTGGGCCTCGCCCCCGGAAAGCGTCGTCGCGGGCTGGCCGAGCCGGAGGTAGCCGAGCCCCACGTCCTGCAGCACCTGGAGGCGACGGACGAGCGCGGGCGCGGCAGCGAAGAACTCGGCGGCCTCGTCCACGGTGAGCTGGAGGATCTGACTCACGTCCTTGCCGCGGTAGCTCACCTCGCGGACCTCGGGGCGGTAGCGCCGGCCCTCGCACGCCTGGCACGTGACGTAGACGTCCTCGAAGAAGTACATCTCGAGTTTCTCGAAGCCGTCGCCCTGGCACGTCTCGCAGCGGCCCCCCGGGACGTTGAACGAGAAATGCCCGGGGGTGAGCCCGAGCGCCTTCGCGCGCGTCAGGCTGGCGTAGAGCTTCCGGATCTCGTCGAAGGCCTTGATGTAGGTGACGGGGTTCGAGCGGGG
>CAZDYT010000293.1:0-5460 GCA_964509395.1 uncultured bacterium | reverse complement strand
CGAGAAGAAGCGCAACGAGATCTTCCAGATGGCGGTGCTGGAGCCGAAGCTCGCCATCCTGGACGAGACCGACTCGGGTCTGGACATCGACGCCTTGAAGATCGTCGCCAACGGCGTCAATGCGCTCCGGAGCCCGGACCGCGCCATGGTCGTGATCACTCATTACCAGCGCCTGCTGAATTACATCGTCCCGGACTACGTCCACGTGCTGGTTGACGGGAGGATGGTCAGGTCGGGTGGAAAGGCGCTGGCCGTGGAGCTCGAAGCCAAGGGCTACGACTGGGTGAAGGCGGGCGCCGAGATCGCGCAGCCCACGATGGCGTAGACGGGACGCTCCACGATGCCTCAGGTCTCGGAAGAGCTGGATCGTTATCTCTCGGACTTCGAGCGGTTCGAGAAAGACGGCGCGACACGGGCGGCATCCTGGGTCCACCAGCTCCGCAAAGCGGCGATCGCCCGCTTCGCAGAGCTGGGGTTCCCCACCACGCGACATGAGGAGTGGAAGTATACCGCCGTGGCTCCGATCGCGAGTGTCCCGTTCACGCGGGCTGGATATGAGCAGCCCATGCTCCTGTCCGAGGCCCTCGAGCGCCTCAGCTTCGGGCTGTCGGAGGGCGCCCGACTCGTGTTTGTGAACGGTCACTACTCCCGGGCGTTCTCGTCGCACCGGGGGCTTCCCGGTGGCCTCAGGGTGGGGAGCCTGGCGGCCGCCCTCAGGGCCGATCGGGAACGGATCGCGCCGCACCTGGCCCGATACGCCGGCTACCGGGAGCATGCCTTCGTCGCGCTCAACACGGCCTTCCTGGCGGCGGGGGCGTTCGTGTACGTCCCAGCGGGCGCGGTCGTCGAGGCGCCGATCCACCTGCTTTTCGTCTCTACGGGGCTCGGACAGCCGACCGTGTCGCACCCCCGGAACCTCATCGTGGTGGGCAGCGGCAGCCAGGCGACGATCGTCGAGAGCTATATCGGGCTCGACCACCATGTGTCTTTGACCAACGCGGTGACCGAAGTCGTCGTCGGCGAGAACGCCACGATCGACCACTACAAGGTCCAGCGGGAGAGTGAGGCGGCCTTCCACATCGCCACCCTGCAGGTGCATCAGGCCCGCAGCAGCACCTTTGCGTCTCACTCCATCGCGCTGGGCGGCGCCCTCGTCCGGAATGACGTCAACGTGGTCCTTGACGGAGAGGGCAGCGAGTGCACCCTCAACGGCCTCTACATGGTGAGCGGCCACCAGCATGTGGATAACCACACGCGGATCGACCATGTGAAGCCCCACTGCCTCAGCCGCGAACTCTACAAGGGCGTCCTCGATGGGAAGGCGCGGGGGGTGTTCAACGGGAAGATCGTCGTGCACCCGGCCGCGCAGAAGACCGACGCCAAGCAGACCAACAAAAACCTGCTGCTCTCGGCCGACGCCCTGATCGACACCAAACCGCAGCTCGAGATCAACAACAACGACGTCAAGTGCACCCACGGGTCGACGATCGGCCGGCTCGCTGAGGACGCGATCTTCTACCTGCGCTCCCGCGGCATCGGCGTGGAGATGGCCCGCAGCCTCCTGACCTACGCCTTTGCGAGCGACATCATCAACCGAATCAAGGTCGGGCCGATCCGTGCCCTGGTCGAACAGCTACTGGTGACGAGACTCGAGAATGGCTTGCCGCTGGAGGCCACGCCATGAGAGCAACCCATGAACTGACCGTACCCGCGCCGATGCCGGGCGTGGGCTTTGACGTGGACAGAATCCGGGACGACTTTCCGGTGCTACGGCAACAGGTCCACGGCAAACCGCTCGTCTACCTCGACAGCGCGGCGACGAGCCAGAAGCCGCAGGTCGTGATCGATACGATCACGCAATATTACGTGGCGGAAAACGCGAACGTTCACCGGGGCGTCCACTTCCTCAGCCAGCAGGCGACTGAGGCGTACGAGGGCGCTCGGGCGAAAGTCCAGCGCTTCTTGAACGCGAGGGATCCCCGGGAGATCGTCTTTGTTCGGGGCGCGACCGAAGGGATCAACCTCGTCGCGCAGAGCTACGGACGGACGCATGTCAGGGCCGGCGACGAGATCGTCATCTCCACGATGGAGCACCACTCCAACATCGTCGCCTGGCAGATGCTCTGCGAAGAGAAGGGTGCCGTCCTGCGAGTTGTCCCGATCAACGACGATGGCGAGGTGCTCTTCGACGAGTACGAGCGGCTATTGAACGCGCGAACGAAGCTTGTCGCGCTAGCGCACGTATCAAACGCCCTCGGCACGATCAACCCGGTCAAGCAGATGATCGAGACGGCACACCGCTGGAGTGTCCCGGTTCTTATCGACGGGGCCCAGGCAGTCGCTCACCTTCCGGTGGACGTCCAGGAGCTCGATTGCGATTTCTATGTGTTCTCCGGCCACAAGGCGTTGGGCCCGACCGGGATCGGAATCTTGTACGGCAAGGCCGAGCTCCTTGAGGGCATGCCCCCGTATCAGGGCGGCGGGGACATGATCCTCTCGGTCACCTTCGAAAGGACGCGCTACAACACGCTGCCGTACAAGTTCGAGGCCGGGACACCGCACATCGCCGGCGTCATCGGGCTCGGCGCCGCGATCGAGTACCTGCGGCGGATCGGACTGGACGGCATCGCGGCATACGAGCACAACCTGCTCGCCTACGGCACCGACGTTCTCACGGCCGTCCCGGGCGTGCGCCTCATCGGGACGGCCAAGGAGAAAGCCGGCGTCCTGTCGTTCGTGCTGGATGGCATCCACGCGCACGACATCGGCACGATCCTGGATCAGGAGGGCATCGCCATCCGCGCGGGCCATCACTGCGCCATGCCGGTGATGCAGCGCTTCGGCGTGCCGGCCACCGCCCGGGCGTCCCTGGCCTTCTACAACACGCGAGCTGAACTTGATGTGCTCGGCCGGGCGCTCCGCAAGGCGAGCCAGATGTTCCGCTAGTGTCTGACCTTAACGACCTCTACCAAGAGACCATCCTTGACCATAATCGGAGGCCCCGGAACTTCCAGAAGCTGGACGGGGCGAATCGGACGGCGGAAGGCTACAACCCGCTGTGCGGCGACCAGGTCACCGTCTTCCTGCGCCTGGAAGACGGTGTGGTGAGAGACGTGAGCTTCCAGGGCTCGGGCTGCGCGATTTCCAAGGCTTCGGCCTCGATGATGACTTCGAGCGTGAAGGGGAAAACGGCGGCAGAAGCGGCGGGCCTGTTCAAGGCCTTCCACACCATGGTCACTGCGGATTTCGGCGCGACGCTCGATCCCCTCGAGCTGGGAAAGCTCGCTGCCTTTTCCGGCGTCCGCGAGTTTCCCATTCGAGTCAAATGCGCCACCCTGCCGTGGCACGCCCTGCGTGCCGCGCTTGAGGGCGGGCAGGAGACTATTTCGACGGAGTAGGCGATAGACACCACGCCCGTTCCCCCTGTTGTGGTCGAGGCCCAGGTCATCGAGGCCCTGCAGACAGTCTTCGACCCGGAGATCCCCGTCAACATCTGGGAGGTCGGACTGATCTACGGGATCACGGTAGATCCCTCGGGCGCGGTCGGAGTCCGGATGACCCTCACCTCGCCCAATTGCCCGTCCGCGGCGGAGCTGCCGGTGGAGGTGGAGACCAAGGTGAAGGCGGTTCCCGGCGTGACGGCGGTCAAGGTCGACGTCGTCTTCGATCCGCCTTGGGAGCCAGACATGATGTCCGACGCCGCCAGGCTCGAGCTGGGCATGTGAGGGAGTGGAAACACGGGCATTGCCCTGGCCATGCTCGGGGAGGAATTCTGGCGGGATCGACAGCCAGTCAGAACGGCCGAAGGGCGGACGTATGGCGGTCGTCGCTGAGACGGGGCGGCCAGTCGGGAGGAGCGCGTTCGACGCGCCTCCCTGGATGAGGCTCGGCGAGACCCGGGTCCAGGATACGGGAGAGGCGAATCCGTGAACTATACCCTGGAGGAGGAAGTAGAGTCCCGGAGCCGCGCGGAGCTCGAGCCGGATCGTCCTGAACCGGTGGAAGAGAGCCGCCAGGATCCGAGCTTGATCCGGCTCTACCTCGGGGAGATCGGGCGCGTCGCGCTGCTGAGCGCGGACGAGGAGGCGGAGCTCGGGCGTCGGATCGAGGCGGGAGAGGCCCGCCTGTCCCGGGCGCTGTTCAGGCTCCCCTTCGCGGTCCGCGACATCCTGGCCCTGGCCGAGCGACGGCGCCGGGACCACCAGCCCCTGGGGGAGCTCGCGCGGGGCAAGGAGGCCGACGACGGCGAGGTGGAAGCCGACGCCTCCAAGTACCGGCGGGTAGGCGCAGTCCTGGGGGCCCTGCGCCGCCTGACCGAGGAGACCGCCCGGTTGGAAAAGGCGCTGGACCGGGCAGGCAGCCGCGCGAGACGGGAACGGATCCTCAGGCGGCTCGGCCGGACCCGTGAGGAAGCCGTCCGCAGGCTCGAGCACCTCCATCTTACGCAAAGCCTCATCGAGCGATTGGCCATGAAGGCCCGCACGTACGGCCAGCGGGTGGCCGCGCTGGAGGGGCAGATCGCTCAGGTGCAGAACGGCTCGGGGCGCTCCAAGGGCACGCTCCAGCGGCAGCTTCGAGAGCTCGAACTGGAGGTGGGGGTGTCCTCCCGAGTCCTTTGGGAGGTCATTGCCGAGATGGACGCTGGCGAACGGCAGGTCCGGGAGGCGAAGGATGCCCTGGTCGAAGCCAACCTGCGCCTCGTGGTCTCGATCGCCAAACGGTACGGGCACGAGGGGATGCCGCTACTGGATCGGGTCCAGGAGGGGAACATCGGCCTCCTGCGGGCGGTGGACCGGTTCAAGTACCGCCGGGGCTTCAAGTTCTCCACCTACGCGACCTGGTGGATCCGACAGGCCGTGCTCCGGGGGATCGCCGAGCGCGCCCGGACCATCCGGCTACCGGTGCACATCGCGGAGCGACTGCAGCGCATCCAGCGGGCGCGCCGGGCCCTTGTCCAGGAGCTGTGGCGCGAGCCCACCGCGGCGGAATTGGCCCAGCGCACTGGACTGCCAGCTCCGAAGGTGAAAATGACCCTGGAGTCCGCCCACAACACGCTCTCCCTCGAGGCTCCCGTCGGGGAGGGTGGTGACCTCGCAGACTTCCTGGAGGACACGACCACCGTCTCGGCGGTCGATGAGGTGCAGACCGAGGAGCTGGCCGAGGAAGTGGGGCGGGCCTTAGCCACCCTCACGCCAAAGGAGGCGCAGGTCCTCCGCCTTCGCTTCGGGATCAGTGGGGACGCCGTGCAGACGTTGGGGGAGATCGGCGCGGTCTACGGGCTGACCCGGGAGCGCATCCGGCAGGTGGAGGCCATAGCCCTCAGAAAGCTCGCCCACGGCCCGGCCAGGCGGCGACTCGAAGGCTTCGTCAGCGCCTGAGCGAACCCTGGACGAGCGATGAGTCCGTTATTGATCTTTGACTATGTAATGGATACGCTCCACTCACGACCACGGCAGGTCC
>CAZDYT010000292.1:0-5461 GCA_964509395.1 uncultured bacterium | reverse complement strand
CTCGGGCAGGAAGCCGCGGTCGCGATACGTGGTGAGGGAGACCACCTCGCCGTGACGCACTTCCAGCGTGAGGTCGCGGACGGCGGTGACCTCGGGGCCGAACCGCTTGCTCAGTCCCGTGAGGCGGACCGAGGCCACGGGATCAGACCTGGAGGAGCCGCTTGCCCAGGAGGCGCTGGCCCACGGCCACGATCACGAGCGTGATCAGGAGGAGGAGCACTCCCAGGCTCGACACCGCCTCCCAGAGCCCTTCTTCGTACAGGGTGTAGATGACCACCGAGACGACGCGCGAGCGCGCCGTGAAGAGGAGGATGGACGATGACAGCTCACGGAGGCTCGGCAGGAAGACGAGGAGCCAGGCCGAGAGGAGGCCCGTCCCCAGGAGCGGCACCGTCACGTCTGTCACGGCCTGGAGCCGGTTCGCGCCCAGGATCCGCGCCGCGTCCTCGAGGTCCGGATGGACGGTCGCCATCGCCGCGTGACAGGCCGTGTAGGCGACGGGAAGGTACTTCGTGAGGTAGGCGACGAAGATGATCCAGATCGTCCCGTAGAGGAGGAGCGGCGGCCGGGAATAGGCGCTGAAGAGGCCGACCGAGAGGACGATGCCCGGCACCGCCAGCGGCGCGGTCGCCAGAAAGGCGAGCAGGCGGTAGCCGCGCAGGAGCCGGCGGTGGGCGATGTAGGCGATCCCGGCCATCAGGAGGGCCGCCAGCGTGGCCGTCACCACGCCCAGCATCAGCGTGTTGACGATGGCCGAGCGGGTGGGATCGTACTCGAAGAGCACGAAGCGGAAGTTGCGGAGCGTCAGGTTCTCCCAGGTCCACCCGAGCCCCCACGCCTTGGCCAGCGCCGCGCGGAGGAGCGCCCCGTAAGGCAGGACGATCGCGCAGCCCAGCACGACCGCACAGCCGCCGAACGCGAGCCACCGCCAGCGTCCGAGCGCCACCGGCCGGGGCGCGACCGCCCGCCCGCCGACCGTGGTGAAGGTCCGGCGCCCGATGAGCCGCCGCTGCACCCACAGGAGGCCCGCGGCCGTCAGCAGGAGCGGCATGGCGTAAGCGGCGGCCACCTCGACCTTCGGCGGGTAGTGGAAGAACGCCCAGATCTGGGTGGTCATGACGTGGAAGCGCGCCGGCAGCGCCAGCATGGCCGGGGCGCCGAAGAGGACGATGGTCTCGAGAAAGGCCAGGATGAACCCGCCGGCGATGGCCGGCACCGCCAGGGGGAGCGTCACGTCGCGCATGACGTGCCACGTGCCCGCGCCTGCGATGCGGGCTGCCTCTTCGAGGTCGGAGGGCGTCGCTGTCAGCGCGGCGCCCGTCAGGATGAACACCACGGGGAAGACGTAGAGGCTGGTGACGAAGATGAGCCCCGGCATCGAGAAGATGTTGACCAGAGGGACCTCGGCCCCCGTGAGCCAGCGAAAGAGGACGTTGACGAGCCCCGCGTTGGGGCCGGCCAGGATGACCCAGGCGGTAGCCCCGAGGAACGACGGCGTGACGAAGGCGGCGACGGTGAGGGTGCGGACGAGGCCCTTCCCCGGCAGGTCGGTCCGCCCGACCAACCAGGCCATGGGCGCGCCGATGAGGACGCTCAGCACCCCGACCGCGCTGGCGTAGACGAAGGAGTTGAGGATGGGCCCCCGGTAGATCGGCCGGCCGAAGGCCGTGAGGAAGTTGGCGAGGCTCAGCCCCCCGGGCGTGCGGAGGCTCGCGGCGACCAGGATCGCGAGCGGCGCCACCACCAGGACCAGGAGGACCGCCGCGTTGAGGAGCCAGACGACCGGGGCGAGGTCGGGCCCGCGCGGCGCGCCGCTGGGCCGGGGATTCCCTCTCCCCCCTCGACTCACACCCCGAAGAGCTCCCGGAACCGGGCCTTGATCTCCTCGTTCCGCTTCGAGATCTCCTCCGGCTCCGCCGGCAGCAGCTTGATCTCCCGCAGCGGCCGCTTGCCCTTCGGGTAGGTGACCTCCTCGTTGGGGACGTAGAGACCGTCATCCGCCATGATCTGCTGGGCCTCCCTGGCGAAGAGGAAGTCGGTGAACACCCGCGCCGCGTTCGGATGCGGCGCCTTCGCCAGGATGGCGTTCGCCGAGGAGACGAACGGGACGCCCTCCTCGGGGAAGATGATCTCGATGGGGTTGCCCTTCTTCAGGGCGCGGTAGAGGTTGTACTCCCCCGAGGCGCCGACCCACGCCTCGCCGCCGGCGAGCTTCATCGGGGGGTCCTCCGCGGACTGGACGACGAGGGGATCGTTCTTCGCCAGCGCGGCGAAGTAGTCCCAGCCGAACGCGCCGAGGAGCCCGGTCACCCCCGTCAGCACGACGCCGCTGTAGCCGGGATGGGCCTGCACGAGCTTCCCCTTCCACCGGGGGTCCAGGAGATCCTTCCACCGGCGCGGGGCGTCGGCCTTCGCCACCTTCTGCGAGTTGATCCCGATGACGTACGGCGTCCCGCGGAGGACCGTGTAGAACCCGCCGCGGTCCCGGAACTCGGGCCGGAAGCGCTCCGAGCCTGCAGGCGCGTACTTCGCGAGCATCCCCTTGGCCTTGAAGTCGAGGAAGTGCGAGATGTCGGAGGTGTGCACCACATCGGCGATCCACAGGTTGGCCGACGCTTCCTGCATCAGCTTCTGGAAGATGCGCTCGGAGCCGTCGCGGTTCAGCTCACAGGTGATGCCGAGGTTCTTCTTGTTGAACGTGTCGCAGACCTTCTGGGCCAGGGACAGGCCGAGCGAGGAGTACCAGACGACCTTCCCCTCCTTCTTGGCCAGCTCCATGACGCTCTGGGCCCCGGCTGGTGCGGTCCACAGGGCGATCGCGAGTCCGAGCAGGAACGCGAGCGGTTTCCGCGCACTACGCATCTCTTCCTCCTCGTCGTGTGTCAGAGCACTCTGCGGATGGCGACCCTGCACCCCCGCCCGCCCACGGCTCACTCCTCCTCCCACTCCGAACACGTGACGCCAGCTTGCCCGGGGGACACGGGATCCGCAGAGACGGCCGCATTGTAGCGCGGCCCGGACGGCGAGGGAAGCCAGCGCGCCCGCTACCCCGCCGCCTGGAGCGCCCGGGCATAGGCGGGGCCGCGAGCGGCGTCCTCGTGCTTGAAGTAGGCGTAGACGTCCAGCCCCGCGGCCACCCAGGCCCGGCACCGCTGGCGCCAGGCCGCGAGATCCTCGGGCGCGTAGTGCTCGCGCCGCAGGCGGGCGTAGACGAACCCCGCCGTCATCACCTCGGGCGCCGGCTCCTCGTCCGTCTCCGCGAGGCAGAGCGCAACCTGATGCCGCCGGAGGAGGGTGTACGTCTCGTCCGTGTGCCAGGAGCGATGGCGCACCTCCAGGGCGAAGCGGAACAGGGGGGGCGTCAGGCGGAAGAACTCGTCCAGCGTCGGAAGGTCCGCCCGGAAGGAGGGCGGCAACTGGACGAGGATGGGCCCGAGCTGCTGCGGGCCGTGAAGCGGGACCAGGGCCGCGAGGAACCGCTCGAGCAGCTCCTCGCACGCCCGGAGCCGCTGGACGTGGGTCAGCTTCTGGTTGAGCTTCAGTGCGAACTGAAATCCCGCCGGGACGCTCCCCGCCCATTCCCGAACGGTTCGCTCCGAGGGCATGCGGTAAAAGGTGTGGTTGATCTCCACCGTGCGAAACTGCGCGCCGTAGTACCCGAGCATCGCCCGCGCCGGGCACCGGGGCGGGTAGAAGGCGCCCTTCCAGGCGGGGTAGGCGTACCCCGAGGTCCCCACGCGCAGCTCGGCCATCGCGATCTTTGCTATCATGACATGGCTTCGGACGTCGGGGTTTCGATCCCCGACGGGCAGGAGGTCCCATGGCGTGCCTCGTCGGCTCGGATGGGCGCGTGGGCGCGCGGGTGTGAAGGCGGCGATCCGCGACGCCACGCCGGCCGACGCGGCCGCGATCTGCCGGATCTACAACGAGGGGATCCAGGACCGCGTCGCCACGCTGGAGACGGAGGAGCGGACGCCGGAGGAGCGCCAGGCCTGGCTCGCCGCGCGCGGGCCGCGGCACCCCGTCCTCGTGGCCGAAGCCGACGGCGCCGTGGTCGGCTGGGGCAGCCTGAACGCCTTCAACCCCCGGCGCGCGTACGACCACGTCGCCGACTTCTCCCTCTACGTGGAGCGCGCGTGGCGGGGCCGCGGCGTCGGGCAGCGCCTCCTCGAGGCCCTGATCGCGCGCGCCCGCGCGCTCGGCTACCACAAGCTGGTCCTCTCGGCGTTCCCCTGGAACGAGGCCGGCATGACCGTCTACCGGCGCGCCGGCTTTCGCGAGGTCGGGACCTACCGCGAGCAGGGGCTCCTCGACGGGAAGTGGGTCGACACGATCATCATGGAGAAGATCCTGGACGGCCCCAACGCGCACTGAGACTCAGAGGGGCGGAAGCCCCCTTCGAGGATCTACGGCACCAAAACGGCTTTGATGTAGTCGGGCGGCTGGCTCAGAAGCTCGCGGAACACGCGCGCCCCGTCAGCGAGCGGAAAGGGACGTGCCCACGGGGCGACCTCGACGCGGCCGTGGGCCAGGAGCCCGATGGCTGTGCGGAGGTCGCGCGGCGTCACGGCATAGGAGCCGCTGATGCGCCGCTCGCCAAGGACGACCTCCTGCCCCGAGAGCGCGGTGTCGTCGGCGTGGAGGCCGATCCACACCACCTCGCCGCCGGGCCGGGCGACCGCGACGGCTTCGCGGCGGGTCTCGAGGGTACCGGCGGCGTCCACCACGACGTCGGCGCCCCGGCCGCGCGTCAGCTCACCGATCACATCCCGCAGCGGCCGCTCCCGCGGATTCACGACGGGCTCGGCGCCGAGCCGGTGGGCGACCTCGAGCCGGAAGCCGTTCGTGTCGACGGCGACCAGCCGGAGCGCTCCCAGGGCGCGGGCCACCTGGAGGCACATCAGCCCGATCGTGCCCGTCCCGATGACGACCACGGTCTCGGGCAGCCGCGCCTCGACCAGCGAAAAGACGTGGACCGCGTTGGCCAGCGGCTCGACGAGCGCCCCCTCGATCGGCGAGACCTTCTCGGGAAGGTGGAAGACGGTGGAGGCCGGCACGGTGGTCAGTTCGGCCCACCCGCCCGGCCGCCGCATCCCGAACACCTCGCGGCGGGGACAGAGGTGCGGGCGCCCCTCGCGGCAGCTCTCGCAGGCGCCGCAGGAGATGAGCGAGTTCATCACGACGCGGTCGCCCGGCCGGAGATCGGCCACCCCGGGGCCCACCGCCGAGACCTGGCCGCAGAACTCGTGGCCCATGATGAGCGGCGGCGGTCGGCGCGGGCTCCGCGAGACGAACGCTTCGAGCTCGGAGCCGCAGATCCCGGCGGCCGCCACGCGGACGAGCACCTCCCCCGGCCCCGGTGGCGCCGGTTCGGGCACGTCCCGGACCTCGATCTGGCCGTGAGCGGGGTAGACGAGCGCCTTCACGCCCGCAGAATACCATCGCTGAGCGGCGGCCCGGG
>CAZDYT010000291.1:0-5477 GCA_964509395.1 uncultured bacterium | reverse complement strand
TCGCCGCCTGACCGCCATGGAATACGTCACCATAATTGCGATCCAGAGTACTTAGCCATGTACACGAGGGCCCGATAGACGACGTCCCGCTCGGCCTCCGTGTACGTGGGCCGGGGCGTGATCACCTCCCGGATCTCGTCGAGCTCGAGCACCTTGACGGCGATGCCCCGCGCCTCGAGCGCCGCCGCCGCGCTGCGCGCCAGCGTGGTCTTGCCGCTCCCCGGCGTTCCCGTGATCCAGATCGCCCAGCTCATGGGCTACTCGATGAGCCGGACTTCCCCGGCGACGACCCGATGGATCCGCCCCAGGGCATCCTCGACCTCGAGGTGCCCGTCCGCATCCACGCCGCGCGCCCGCCCGTCGAAGACCAGAGAGTCCTCCCGCACCTCGACGCGGCGTCCGGTCACGATGTCGAGGTCGCGCCAGGCCCGGAGCAGGACCGGGCCGCCCTGCTCTCGGTAGATCAGGAGCCACTCGTCGAGGTAGGTCAGGAACGCGGCCGCGAAGGCGTTGCGGTCGATCGGACCGCCGAGCGTCTCGCCCAGTGACGTCGCGTGCTGCGCCGGCGCGCCCAGGGCTGCCCGGAGCGCCGCGTGCTCGACGTTGAGGTTCACCCCGACGCCGAGGATCACGGAGTCCACGCGGTCGCCGTGCACGGAGAGCTCGGCGAGAGTTCCGGCCGCCTTCCGGCGCCGGACGAGGACGTCGTTCGGCCACTTGATGGCCGGCGAGAGTCCCAGCTCGCGGATGGCGTCCGCCAGCGCGAGGGGCGCCATGAACGAGAAGACCGCCCCCGCGCTCGGGGGGATCGCCGGCCGAAACAGGACCGAGGCGTAGAGGTTCACGCCGGGCGGCGAGAACCACGCCTTGCCGGCCCGGCCCCGCCCTGCCGTCTGGCTCTCGGCCAGAACCACGGTGCCCTCCGCCGCACCCGTCTTCGCGAGCTCTCGGAGCGCCGCGTTCGTCGAGGGGACCGCGTCGTAGAGGCAGATCCGGTGCCCCACCACGCACGTGGGAAGGAGGTGCTGGCGGATCAGCTCGATGCTGAGCGCGTCGGGGACGGTCGGCGCTTCAGGCCTCATGGGGGCGCTCCTCCTGCCCACCCCCGGGCCCGACCGCCAGGACGGGACAGGGGGCCACCTGGATCACGTGGTGCGCGACGGAGCCGAGCATCCACCGGAGGAGGCCCGACCACCCATGCGTGCCCATCACGATGAGATCGGCCGCCCGCTCCTGGGCCAGGTGGACGATCTGCTCGCCGACGACCCCGCGCCCGATGACGACGTGCAGGCGCTCGCGTGGGAACGCGGAGGGCTGAAGGAACCGGTCCGCTTCGATTCGGCCCTGCTCCTCGAGGAGCTCGGCCATGCGGCCGATCGTCTCGGGGGAGAGGTGCCGGTCGGGGACCGGCAGCGGCGTCACGTGAACGAGGTCCAGCTCGGCCCCTGCCGCTTCGGCGAGGGTCAGGGCCAGGGGCCAGGCCGCCCGCGCCGCCGGGGAAAAGTCGGTGGCGTAGCAGATCCGGGAGATCGCGCGCCGGGGCTGGGGCACGCCATCCGCCGGGGCTCGCACGGTCAGGACAGGGCACGGCGCCTGGCGCACCACCCGGTCGGCGACGCTGCCGAGGACGACGCGGCTCACGCCGGTGCGCCCGTGCGTGCCCATCACGATGAGGTCCGCCGCCTCCTCGCGCGCCACGGCGAGGATCCGCTGCCCGGCTGGCCCCTGCTCCACACGGCTCCGCACCTTGAGGAAGGGTTCCGGGAGGCCCTCCAGGAGCCGATTCAGGCCCTCGTGCGCGTTCTGGTGCGCGGCGTCGACCATCTCCTGATAGAGGTGCGGGGGAAAGTAGCCCTCGGCGGGGAAGGTGACGGACCCCACCACGTGGAGGACCAGGACCTCGGCGTTGAGGAGCCGCCCCAGGAGCTGCGCCTCCCGCCAGGCGGGCTCGGAGGCCGGGGAAAGGTCCGTCGCGTAGAGAATCTGCCGGATCATCGTCATCGCCGTTCTACCTCCACTGTCGGCGCCGTCGCCTTGGCCGGGACCTTGAACATGAGCACCGGCACCGAAGCTGCCCGAAGGACCGCCTCGGCCACCGACCCGAAGACGACACGCCCCAAGCCGCTCCGGCCGTGCGTCGTCATGGCGACGAGATCGGCCTTCTCGGCCTCCGCGACGGCCACGATCTCGGTGGCCGGCACGCCGAGCGGGGCGAAGGTGCGGACCCGCAGGCCCCTCTGGCCGAGGCGCTCCGCCAGGTCGCTCAGGTACCACTTCGCCGCCATTTGGTCGTGGAGCAGCGCCTCCGCGCTCCCGGTCTCGCCACTGGCCAGCGCCACGGCGCCGGGGATGGGCTCGACGACGCGGACGAGGAGGATCTCGGCGTCGAGGGGGCCGGCGATCTTCTCGGCGAAGGGCAGAATCGCCTCGACCAGCCTCGATCCGTCCAAGGGGACCAGGACACGCTCGTACATGACCATGGCCGCTCCTTTCGGAAAGACCGCCAGGCTCGGCGACCATCGCCGACGCCTCCGACGGTGGTGCAACGGCGGTGCCGCGAGGCCGGCCGCGGTGAGGGCCCGTGTTTTCAGGCAGTTAGGCGACACGCGCCGAAGGAGGGACTCCCGAGCCGGTGAGGCAGCGATGTCCCGGTCGGGCGTGGCTGCCCCACGCCGCGCGGGGTCCGGCGGGGGGACCGGTGCGGCCTCCAGGGTGGCCGGGGCGGCTCCCGGCGCCCGCTCGCGCCTGCGCTACAATGACTCCGCCATGCACTCTCCCCCTGCCGGAAGGGCGGCACGATGACGGAGGCCGCCGGGGTCCGCGATGACGAG
The DNA here is from genome assembly GCA_964509395.1 of uncultured bacterium. Taxonomy (GTDB): domain Bacteria; phylum Methylomirabilota; class Methylomirabilia; order Rokubacteriales; family DASRDR01; genus CAZDYT01. Next base: position 2,646 of record CAZDYT010000291.1, on the reverse strand, counting down.
CTTGGCCGGCGGCTCGTCCTCGACGAGCTCTTCGACCTCTCCCTCTACACGGCCCTCCGCGACGTCACCACGGGGGAGGTTCAGACGATCCTCGATGAGCTGATCCAGATCGAGTCCAAGCACTTTGCCTTCTGGCAGGAGTTCTTCCAGCTCCGGGTGGCCCGCCTCGATCCGGGGCGCCGCGTCAAGCTCCGGCTCGTGACGCTGGCCTGCCGGCTCTTCGGCGCCCCGGCGGTGCACCTCACCCTCGAGGCCATCGAGGTGTACGGCGTGCGGAAATACCTCACCCTCTGGGAGGCCTACCGGGACGGGCCGCTCGGCGAGGCCGTGCGAGGCATCCTCGAAGACGAGCTCCGGCACGAGGACCGGGTCGTGACCGGACTCACGGAGCGGAAGATCAATCCCGAGCGGATCCGCAACATCTTCCTCGGGTTGAACGACGGCCTCGTGGAGATCCTGGGCGCGGTCAGCGGATTCTTCGCCGCCTTCGGCGACCCCGGGACCGTGTTGCTCGCCGCCTCCACGACCGCGGTCGCCGGGTCTCTCTCGATGGCCGCCGGCGCCTATGTGGCCGCGAGCTCCGAGCAGGAGGTCGCCCGAACGGAGCTCGGCAAGCGGCGCTTCCTGGGCGAGGGCGCTCCGTCAGGGCCCGCGGCGGACCGCCCGCTGGGCGCCGCCGGCCTCGTGGGGGCGAGCTACTTCGCGGGGGCGCTCGTCCCGGTGCTCCCGGTGCTCTTCGGCGCGAGGCACGCGCTGTTCTCCCTCCTGACGGCGAGCGGCGTGATCATCGGCGTCTCGCTGCTGCTGGCGTTCCTGTCGGGCATGGACATTCGAAAGCGCGTCCTCATCAATCTCGTCATCATCGCGGCGGCGGTCGGCATCACCTACGCGATCGGCATCCTCGTCAAGGCGCTCTGGGGCGTCTCGGTCTGATTCTCAGGGCGTGAGGCGCGATCCGCGCGCGCTCCCCTTCAGGCACTCGACGGTGTCTCGCGCGATGACCCCCTCCTCGTCGCTGGGAATCACGAAGGCGCCGAGGCGCGCCCCGTCGCGGCTGATGCGGGCAGCCTCGCCGCCCGCCCGGGCGTTCCGCGCGGGATCGAGCGCGAGCCCGCACCACTCCATCCCGGCGCAGATCCGCGCGCGCACTTCGGGGGCGTGCTCCCCGATGCCCCCGGTGAAGACGACGGCGTCGGCGCCGGCGAGCGCCGCCAGGTACGCGCCGACGTACTTGCGCGCTCGGTAGCAGAAGATCTCGACGGCGAGGCGCGCCCTCGGGTCCTCGCCCTCCCGCGCGAGGAGCTCGCGCATGTCGCTGCTCCATCCGGAGAGACCCAGGAGCCCCGAGCGCTCGTTCAGCCAGCGCTCCACCTCATCGGCGGGCACCTTCTCGACGCGCGCGAGGTGGCCGACGAGGGCCGGGTCGAGGTCGCCGGCCCGCGTGCCCATCACGAGCCCCTCCAGCGGCGTGAACCCCATCGAGGTGTCCACCGACCGGCCGTCCTTGATGGCCGCCGCCGATGAGCCGTGACCGAGGTGCAGAGCGATGATCGTCGCGCGATCCTGCGGCGTGCCGGTCAGGCGGCAGTACTGCGCGAGCACCGATCGGTACGAGGTGCCGTGGAAGCCGTAGCGCCGGATCCCGTGACGGCGTGCGAGCTCGTCCGGGAGAGCGTACCGGGAGGCGTGCTCCGGCAAGGTCGCGTGGAACGCCGTGTCGAAGACCGCCACCATCGGCACCTCGGGGCCCAGGGCGGCGCGGGCGGCGCGGATCCCGGCCAGGCTCGGCGCGTTGTGGAGCGGGGCGAGGGCCTCCAGCGTCTCGATGGCGTCGACGACCTCGTCGTCGATGCGGGTGGGCCGCGTGAAGCGGGCGCCCCCGTGGACCACGCGGTGCCCGACCGCGTCCACGCGCGCCGTCGACCGGGCCCAGTCCACGGCGCGCCGGACCCCGGCGTCGTGGTCGGAGACCGGAGCCTTCTCGCGGTGGGCGCCGCGGCCCTCTGCCGCGAAGGCGATGAGCGCCTCGGGTCCGATGGGCTCGATCGTGCCGCGGGCCAGGCGGTGCTCGCGATCGCGCTCGGCCACGCCCAGCACCTGGAACTTGACGGACGAGCTGCCGCAGTTGAGGGCGAGGACGATCATCGCGCATCGACTCCGGGTGGGCCGCAGTTCAGGGCTTGTAGCCCCGTTCGCCGAGGCAGGCCTTCATCTCCCACGCGTAGAACTGCTCGCGCTCGGCCCAGGCTCTCCGCGCCAGCGCGATGCCCCCGAACGGCCCGCCGAACGGCCCCGCCAGCTCGACCATCTCGGTGTACCGCTGATAGCGCCGCCGCGCGAGGCCATCGGCCCGGTCGTAGCAGGCGCGCCAGTCCTCCTCGCGGACCGGCGCGGGCGGCTGATAGAGGTAGCGGTGGGGGACGGGGGCACACCCCCACGCGAAGACGAGCGCGAGGAGCAGGGAGCCGCACCGAGCCCGCCTCAGCACCGGGGCTCCCATCGCTCGCTCACGCCTTCCACACGACGATCCGAGCCCTCATTGGCCCCTCCACCGTGCAGCAAGGAGTCTAGCGCCGTGGCCGATCCCCGTTGCATCCCGGCGTCCTCGGTCGTCGGCGGGCCTCAACGTATGCGGCATACGCCTCG
>CAZDYT010000290.1:0-5520 GCA_964509395.1 uncultured bacterium | reverse complement strand
TCAACGAGGACACGCTCTTCCCCAAGGCGACGGTGCAGGGGACCATCGAGCTGGCGAAGAAGAAGGGGTTGCAGGTCGTCTTCGTCGAGGGCTACCCCAAGGGGCACACCGACTTCTCGGCGATCCTCACCAAGGTGCGCGCGGCGAACCCGGACGTCCTGGGGGCGGCGACGTACTTCGACGACGCGGTGGCCATCACCCGCCAGATGAAGGAGCTGAACGTGAACCCCAAGATGTACGGGGTGACCGTGGGCGGGGACCTGCCCACGTTCTACCAGCTCCTCGGGAGGCATGCCGAGTTCGTGTATGGGGCGACCCAGTGGGAGCCCGAGCTTCCGTACCCCGGGGCCAAGGAGTTCGTTGTGTCCTACTCTTTGGAGTTTCCCGGCCGGGATCTCTCCTACCACTCGGCCGGCGGCTACGCCGGGTGCCAGATCCTGGTGGAGGCCATCAGGCGCGCCGGGTCGCTCGACGGCGAGAAGATCCGGGACGCGATCCTGAAGCTGGACTTCAAGACGGTCTACGGCGGGTTCAACGTGGATCAGGACGGCTTTCAGGTTTCGCACAAGATGGTCACGTTCCAGTGGCAGGAGGGTAAGAAGGTGATCGTCTGGCCGGATGAGCTGGCGGCGGGCAAAGCGCTGTTCCCGACGCCCCCCTGGTCGCAGCGGTAGCGGAGTGAGTCGCTGAAGCTCGAAGGTGACGGCGCCCGCCCGCCAGCCGGCGGGCGCTCGTGCGTTCCGGGTCATCCATGAACGTCGTGATCACCCCCGCGATGGTCGGCCAGGTGGTCGTCTCCGGCCTCCTGGCCGGCGCGCTCTACTCCATGGTCGCGCTGGGGCTGGCCCTCATCTTCGGCGTCATGCGGGTGATCAACGTGGCCCACGGGACGCTTCTGACCATGGGCGCCTACACGACCTTCTGGTGGTTCCGTCTCCTGGGCGTCAATCCCTACCTCTCGCTGCTCGTCTCCATGCCCGTGATGTTCGTCGTCGGGATCGGGCTCCAGCGCGCCATGGTGCGGCGGGTCGTGAACGCCCCGGAGCTCTCCTCGCTCCTCTTGACGTTCGGGATTTCCATCGCCCTCGTGAACGGGCTCCAGCTCGCCTTCACCTCCGACCTCCGCACGGTGGAGTTCCTCACGGGCGCTTTCGTCGTGGGCGGCGTGGCGCTCTCCAAGTCCCGGCTGGTCGCGTTCGGCTTCGCGCTGGTGATCACGCTCGGCGCCTACTGGTTCCTGCAGGCGACCCGGTTCGGCAAGGCCATCCGGGCGACGTCGCAGAGCCCCATGGTGGCGATGGTCTGCGGCGTCAACGTCGAGCGGGTGCACCTCTACACCTTCGGCATCGCGTCGGCGCTGGCGGCGGCGGGGGGCAGCCTCGTGGCCATCATGTTCGCCATCCAGCCGGAGATGGGCCAGGTCTACACCTTCAAGTCGTTCCTGGTGATCGTGCTCGGCGGGGCAGGCAACTACCCGGGGGCGCTGCTGGGCGGGATGCTCCTCGGGCTCATCGAGCAGCTCTCGTCGCTCTTCCTCACGACCCAGCTCTCCGAGGCCGTGGCCTACGTCCTCCTGGTGCTGGTGCTGCTGGTCCGCCCCACGGGGCTCCTCGGGGGCCGCGCGACGTGAGGGGGCTCGTCGTCGCGGGGCTCGCGGTCGCGCTGGTCCTGCTGGTCCTCTACCCGATGGTGGCCAGCGGGTACGAGATCCGCTTCATGCTCCAGCTCTTCATGTGGGTGGCCCTCGCCCAGAGCTGGAACCTCATCTCGGGCCTCACCGGCTACGTCTCCTTCGGCCACGTGGCCTTCTTCGGCACGGGCGCGTACGCGACCGGGATCCTGATCACGACCCATGGCTGGCACTGGGCGGCGGCGTCGGTCGCGGGCGGTCTGGCGGCGGCGATCCTCGCGCTGATCATCGGGTATCCGTGCCTCCGCCTGAAGGGCCCCTACTTCGCGATCGCCATGCTCGGGCTCAACGAGGTGATGCGCGTCCTGGTCTCGTACTTCGAGGGCCTGACGGGCGGCGGGATGGGGCTTTCCCTGCCGACCCTCTACGCCAGCGTTCAGATCTACTACGCGATGGCGATCGCCGCCCTCGCCGTGACCGGGGCGGCGTATCTCATCGTGACGTCACGCTTCGGCCTCCGGCTCATGACCATCCGGGAGGACGAGATCGCGGCGGCAGCGATGGGGATCGACACGGCCCGGCACAAGCTCTACGCGTTCCTGCTCTCCGCGTTCGTCCCGGGCGTGGTGGGGGGACTCTTCGCCCGGGACCAGGGCTACATCGAGCCGATCGCGGTGTTCCCGCTCGCCTTCACGATCACGATGATCGTGATGGCGCTCTTCGGCGGGAAGGGGACCGTGTGGGGCCCCGCCCTCGGAGCGGCGACCCTCTTCGTCCTGCAGGAGCTCGTGTGGGTGCGCTTCCTCTTCCTCCATCAGGTTCTCTTCGGGGCCATCATCATCCTGGTCGTCCTGTTCATGCCGCGGGGCGTGCTCGGGGTCCTTCAGCAGCGCTACCGGTTACCCCGGTATGTCTGACCGGGTCGAGGCGTCGGTCCTCGAAATCTCGGAGCTCACGAAGCGCTTCGGCGGCGTGACGGCGGTCAACCGGTGCTCGCTGGCGCTCGCCCCCGGGCGGATCTACGGCCTGATCGGCCCGAACGGGTCGGGGAAGACGACGCTGTTCGACTGCATCACGGGGCTGATCGTGCGGGATGGCGGCACCGTGCGGTTCCGGGGCCGCCGCATCGACGGCCTCCCGCCCCATCGGGTGGCGGCGCTCGGCGTCGGGCGGACCTTCCAGGTGATCCGCGTCTTCCCGGAGCTCACGGCGCTCGAGAACCTGCTCGTGGTCTCGCGGCGCGACCGGGATGGGGCGCTCCGGCGCGCGCGGGAGCTGCTCGCCTTCGTGCGCCTCGACGAGCTCGCGGCGGAGTACGCGGGCAACCTCTCCTACGGCCAGCAGAAGCTCCTCGAGTTCGTCCGGGTGCTGATGCTCGGGCCGACGGTGGTCCTGCTGGACGAGCCGGCGGCCGGCGTGAACCGGACGCTCCTGAACGAGCTGCTGGCGGCGATCCGCCGCCTGCGGGATGAGGGCCGGACGATCCTGATCGTCGAGCACGACATGAAGGTGGTCATGGGGCTGTGCGAGCACGTCTTCGTCCTGGACTACGGGGAGAAGATCGCGGAGGGCCCCCCCGAGGAGATCCAGAGGGATGAACGCGTCATCGAGGCCTATTTCGGGCGCTGAGCCGGTGCCCGGCGCGCGGTCGATCGACGGCGGGCGCCGGGTCGCGTCCCCTCCCCGGCTCGCGCTCGCGGGGGCCGCCGCGGGGTGGTCGCTGCTGGCCGCCGCGGGCGTGACCGCGACCGCGGCGCTCGCCCTCGGCCTGACCGTCCGCTCGCTCGGCTGGGCCCTGGTCCACGACGCGCCCGTCATGCACTATGTCGCAAGACGCATCCTCGAAGGGGCGGCGCCGTACCGCGATCTGTTCGACATGAACTTCCCCGGCGTCTACCTCGTCCACGTGCTGGCCCTCGTCCTCGTCGGGCCCGGGGACGCCGGCTTCCGCGCCTTCGATCTCCTGGTGCTGGCCGGGACGATCGCCGGGCTCGCCGTCGCCCTCGCGCCCTCCGGGCGGTGGGCGGCCCTGTCCGCGGGCGCGCTCTTCTGGCTCTATCACGTCGCGGGCGGGGCCTGGCGGGCGGGCCAGCGGGATTTCATCCTCTGCCTCCCGCTGGCGTGGATGACGGCGGCGGTCCTGGCCGACCTGAGGGCGCCGAGGGCGGGGCGCCTCGCCCTGGCCGGCGCGAGCCTCGGCGTCGCAGCGTGGATCAAGCCCCACGCCGTCCTGCTTCTCCCCGTGCTCGCCGTCCTGCCGTGGCAGCGGCCGTCAGTCGCCCGGGTGCGGGCGCTGGCCGCGCTGGCGCTGGGCCTCGGGATCCCTGCGGCGGCCGTCGTGGCGTGGCTGGCCGCCGCGGGCAGCCTCACCGCGTTCGCCGACCTGGTGGGCGGCTATCTCGTCCCGCTCTACAGCCGCCTCGGGCGCGCCTCGCTCGTCGACGCGGTCCGGGGCCACGACCTGGGGCCGGTCGTCCTCGGCGGGCTCGGGCTCTGGGCGCTCTCGGGGCTCGTCGCGCTCGGGCGGGGCGGCCTCCGGGACGGACGCGTGGCGGTGCTCGCGGCCGGCACGGCCTCCGGGGTCCTCCATTTCGTCCTGCAGGGCAAGGGGTGGGAATACCACCTCTACCCCGTGGCGCTCTTCGCGATCGCGCTGGGCGCGGTCGGGCTCGCGGTCGCGCTCGAGGGGCACCGGCGCGTCCTGGCGGGCGTGTTGCTGGCCGCCCTCGTCGTGTCGGCGGCGGCGCTGGCGGTCAAGGGAATCCGGAATCTCGAGCCGGCATGGGTGGCGGCCAAGGCCGCGCGCGCGCACGCGGTCGCCGCGGTGCTGGCGCCGGTCGTGGCGCGCGGCGGGACGGTCCAGGTGTTCGACACGACGGACGGCGGCATCCACGCGCTCTACCTCGTGGGGGCGCGCCAGCCGACCCGGTTCCTCTACGACTTCCACTTCTACCACGACGTCGGCCACCCGTACGTGCGGCGGCTGCGCGCGGAGCTCCTGGCAGGGCTCCGCGCCCGGCCGCCCGCGGCGGTCGTCCTCTTCGAGCGCGGATGGCCGAGCGGGGACTACGGGCGCCTCCGCGCCTTCCCGGAGCTCGCCGCGTGGCTCGAGGCCGGCTACCGCCTTGCCCGCGACGGGGACGGATTCCGGATCTTCGTTCGGCGGGAGGCCTTGGCCGCCTCCGAGGGGCGAGATGCGCCGCGAGGCGATCGCTAGGGTGATCGCGGCCTATGACGATCCCGTCATCCGCGCCTACTCGTGGGGGCGGTTTCTGATCCTGCGCCAGCGCTTCCTGGACGAGATCGGCCAGTATCTGCCGGCCGAGGGGACGATCCTCGACATCGGCTGCGGCTTCGGGCTCTTCTCGCTCTACTACGCCCAGCTCCTCCCGGCGGCCGCCTTCCGGGGGCTCGACCTCAACGCGCGCCGGGTCGCGCTCGCGACCGAGGCGGCGCGGCGGCTCGGCCTCACCAACGCGGTGTACGCCGTGGGCGACGCCTGCCACTACCGCGCGGACGGCGAGCACGCGGCCGCCTACATGCTGGACATCGTGCACCACATCCGGCCGGAAACCGTGCCACCGCTGCTCGCGGAGCTCCACAAGGCGATCCGGCCGGGCGGGCGCCTCATCGTGAAGGATGTCGACACGCAGCCGGCCTACAAGCGCTGGTTCACGCTCGCCCTGGACCTCCTGATGAGTCCCGGGAGCGTGATCCACTACTGGCCGGCGGGGGAGCTCCAGACCCTGCTCCAGCGCGTCGGGTTCCGCGTCTACCGCCACCTCATGGTCGACGTCCTGCCGTATCCCCATGTGCTCTTCGTCTGCCACAAGGACTAGCGCCGTGGCCGATGACCGTCGCATCCCGGCGTCCTCGGCCCTCGCCCATCC
>CAZDYT010000289.1:0-5522 GCA_964509395.1 uncultured bacterium | reverse complement strand
GGTGAGTGGGCCCGCGCCCACCCGGACCCGTCTCCAGGCGGCCGCCGCCCGGGGCCTCACGCGGTTTGTAGGGCGGGCTGCCGAGCTCGAGGCCCTCCGCCAGGCCCTCGAGCGGGCCCACGCCGGCCACGGCCAGGTGGTGGCCCTCATCGGCGAGCCCGGCGTGGGCAAGTCCCGCCTCTTCTGGGAGTTCACCCACTCCCATCGGACCCAGGGGTGGCTGATCCTCGAGAGCGGCTCGGTCTCGTACGGGAAGGCCACGCCCTACCTTCCCGTCATCGACCTGCTGAAGGCCTATTGTCAGATCGAGACCCGCCACGATGCGCGGAGGGTCCGCGAGAATGTCACCGGCAAGCTCCTCACGCTGGATAGGGCCTTGGAACCGATGTTGCCGGCCTTCCTGGCCCTCCTCGATGTTCCGGTAGAGGACCGGGCGTGGCAGGCGCTCGATCCGCCTCAGCGCCGCCAGCGGACCCTGGATGCCGTCAAGCGCCTCGTCCTCCGGGAGAGCCGGGTCCAACCCCTGCTTCTCGTGTTCGAGGACCTCCATTGGATTGACTCCGAAACCCAGGCCCTCCTCGACAGCCTGGTGGAGAGCCTGCCGACCGCCCGGCTCCTCCTCCTCGTGAACTATCGCCCGGAGTACAAGCATGGCTGGGGAGGCAAGACCTACTATACCCAGCTCCGGATCGACCCCCTGCCGCCCGAGAGTGCCGGGGAGCTCCTCCAAGTCCTCCTCGGGGCCGATGGGGGGCTCCAGCCGCTAAAGGACCTCTTGATCAAGCGGACTGAGGGGAACCCTTTTTTCCTGGAGGAAAGCGTCCGGACGCTGGCAGAGATCCAGGTCCTGGTCGGCGGGCGGGGTAGCTATCGGCTGGCGAAGCCGGTTCAGAGCATCCAGGTGCCGGCCACGGTCCAGGCGGTGCTGGCCGCGCGCATCGACCGGCTCCCGCCCGAGGAGAAGCGCCTCCTCCAAGCCGCGGCGGTCATCGGCGAGGAGGTCCCCGTCGTCCTTCTCCAAGCCGTCGTGGAGGAACCGGAGGAGGTCCTCCACCGGGGGCTGGCGCACCTCCAGGCCGCCGAGTTCCTCTACGAGGCCCGCCTCTTCCCCGATCCTGAGTACACCTTCAAGCACGGCCTCACCTATCAGGTCGCCTACGGGAGCCTCCTCCAGGAGCGGCGGCGCGCCCTCCACGCCCGAATCGTCGAAGCCATCGAAAGGCTCTATCCCGAACGCCTCGCCGAACACGTCGAACGGCTCGCCCACCACGCCCTCCGGGGGCGAGCTGTGGGGGCAGGCTGTGAGCTACTTGCGCCAGGCCGGGGCCAAGGCCCTCGCACGCTCGTCCAACCGGGAGGCGCTCGCGTACTTTGAGCAGGCGCTGACGGCGCGGACCCCTCTCCCCGAGACTCGCGAGACCCTGGAGCAGGCCATCGATATCCGCTTCGACCTTCGCAACGCGCATCTGTTGCTCGGCGACCGCGAGCGGATGGTCGAGCACATCCGCGCCGCGGAGCCCCTGGCGAGGGCGCTCAACGATCCGTTCCGATCGGCTCGAGTCCTCGCGTACATGAGTACCAATTTCTGGCTCGCGGGAGAGTATCACCGCGCGATCGACGCCGGTGAGCGCGGGCTTGCCATCGCCGCGAAGCTGGGAGACTTCGCGCTCGAGACGGAGTTGAACCAGCGCCTCGCGTTTGCCTACTACGCCCTCGGCGAGTATCGTCGGACCCTCCACTTGACCAGGCGGAACGTCGAGCTCCTGACAGGGGATCGGGGCCGCAGCGCCTTCATCGGGCCCAACCTCACCTCAGTGCTCTCGCGTGCCTGGTTAGTGCGGTGCCTTGCCGAGTCCGGACAGTTCGTCGAGGCGGTCCCCCTGGCGGAAGAAGCCGTCCGGATTGCGGAGACGGTCGATCACGCGACTAGCCTCGGCTTCGCGCTCTGGGGGCTCGGCGCGCTCTACCTTCAGCAGGGCGCTCTCGCCGACGCTATCCCGGTGCTGGAGCGCGCTGTTCGACTGTGCCAGGTGGCCGAGCTTCCCCTCGGGTTTTCGTGGACCTTCGCGTGCTTGGGTCTTGCGTATGCCCTCTCCGGGCGGTCGTCTCAGGCGGCGCCCCTGCTAGAGCAGTCCGAGGTGTACCGCGCCAAAAGCTTCGGCGAGGACTCGCGCCGCATGGGCCTTATCGGTGAGGCCTATCTGCTGGCCGGCCAGGTCGATGACGCCGTGAAGTTCGCAGAGGAAGCCCTGAGACTCGCGCGGCATGGCGCGGAACGCGGACACGAGGCATGGATCCTCCGCCTCCTCGGCGAGATCGCGGCCCGCCGCGATCCGCCGGAGATCGCGCAGGCGGAGGACCATTACCGCCAGGCCATGGCACTGGCCGAAGAGCTCGGGATGCGCCCGCTCGTCGCCCACTGCCACCTGGGCCTCGGGCGACTCTGCGACCGGACGGGGAACCGATCGAGCGGCATCGAACACCTCACGGCCGCCGCCGCCCTGTACCGCGGGATGGACATGGGGTCCTGGTTGGCGCAGGCGGAGGCGGCGCTGAGGGAGGTGGGCTGAAGAGTTCCGAACGCACAGGAGCACGCGAGCGATGAAGACGGCAGACGAGACGCTTCCGAAAGAGCTCTGGCAGTGGCTCGCCGAGGCCAGCACCGCGACCGTCACGACGCAGCTCTTCAAGCGGGGCCTGCACCGCATGCACCTCGTGGGCGTGGGTCCGGTGAGTCGCCGGCGGCGGCTGATGGGTGAGGCGCTGACGCTGCGCTACATCCCGGCGCGCGAGGACCTGGACGTCATCGAAGTGTTCCAGAATCCCGAGCACCCCCAGCGCAAGGCGATCGAGCTCACCCAGCCCGGGCAGGTGCTGGTCATCGATGCGCGCGGGGACACCCGGGCGGCGTCGGCGGGCCACATCCTCGCGACCCGGCTCCAGCAGCGGGGCGCGGCGGGACTGGTGAAGGACGGCGCCCTGCGCGACAGCCCGGCCATCGCGGCGATGGATTTCCCGGTGTACGCGGCGGCCGCGAGCCCGGCGATGAACCTCACGGTCCACCACGCCGCGGACATCAACGTCCCCATCGGGTGCGGCGGGGTCCCCGTCTTTCCGGGGGACGTCGTGCTCGCGGACGACGAGGCCGTGGTGGTGATCCCGCGGCACCTGGCCCTCGACGTCGCCCGGGACGCCGCCGAGCAGGAGCGCCTCGAAGCCTTCATCCTCGCCAAGGTGCAGCGGGGCGCCCCGCTGCCCGGCACGTATCCGCCCAACGCGCGGACGCTCGAAGAGTACCGGGCCTGGCTCGCTCGCGGGGAGCGCTCGACGTGACGGGCTGATGCCGTAGTGGCCAGCGGGCGTGGCGTGTCCAGGATCCCCCGGTGTGGGTGTTCGCGGCGGTCCTGTTCCGGGCGCCGCGCTTGAGGGAAAGGAGCCAAGCATGAAGGCAGCAGTCCTCTACAAGCCGAAGACACGCTTCGTCGTCGAGGACGTCGAGGTGCAGGAGCCGAAGCGAGGCGAGGTCATGGTCCGGATGGCTGCGGGCGGCGTGTGCCACAGTGACCTGCACGTGCTGAAGGGCGACCTCGAGGCCCCGCTGCCAGCCATTCTGGGGCACGAGGGCGCCGGCGTCGTCGAGAGGGTCGGCGAGGGCGTGACCAGCGTCAAGAAGGGCGATCACGTCATCCCGCTGTGGCGGCTCTCCTGCGGCCAGTGCGAGTGGTGCCTCGGGGGAAGCCCGGCCCTGTGCGACGCGGCGATCCAGATCCGGACTACCGGCCGGCTCGCCGACGGGACCAGCCGCTTCCGGAAGGGGCCGACGGAGATCAAGCACTTCGCCGGCGTGTCGACGTTCGCGAGCCTGAGTGTCATGCCGGAGCAATCGGTGGTGAAGATCCGGAACGACGTCCCGTTGGAGAAGGCGGCGTTGGTAGGCTGCGGCGTCGTCACGGGCGTCGGCGCGGTGGTGAATGCCGCAAAGGTCCGACCCGGTGCATCGGTCGCCGTCTTCGGGGCCGGTGGGGTGGGGCTGAACGCCATTCAGGGGGCCGCCCTGGTCGGCGCGGAGAAGATCATCGCCGTCGATGTCCTGGCCAACAAGCTCGAGCTGGCCCGGGAGATGGGCGCGACCCACGTGGTCAACGCCCGCGACGGGGATCCGGTCGCCCGGGTCAAGGAGCTGACCGGCGGCCAGGGGGTGGACTACGCCTTCGAGGTGATCGGACTCCCCGAGACCATGAGCCAGACCGTGGAGGTCTTGCGCAAACGGGGGGTGGCCGTCATCGTCGGGGTGAGCCGACCGGAAGCGGCGATCCCGCTGAAGACGTTGCCCCTCGTGTTCCAGGAGCGAACCGTGACGGGATCGGTCTACGGGTCGGCCAGGCCGCGCGTCGACGTTCCCCGGCTGCTCGACCTGTACGTGGCCGGGAAACTCAAGCTGGACCAGCTCCTCACCCGCACGTATCCGCTGGAGCAGATCAACGAGGCCTACGAGGCGCTGGAGCGGGGCGAAACCGCCCGGAGCGTCGTGACGTTCGCCTGAGCCCGGCGGGCGCCTGGGCACCGGCGAGGGACGGGACCAGGACGGGCAGGAGGCACGTGAGAACGGCCACGAGCCGGATCATGGACGATCTCCTCTCGTGAGCTTGCGGGGGGCCACTATACCACACACCGGGCCCGCGGTTCCGGGCGCGGCCGCCGCGGCTCGCGCCGGGCGCCTCGGTCACCCCTCGAAGACGCGGGTGATCGGCTGGCGCCCGCCCGGATCGGGGTATGCCTGCTCCCGGTAGAGTCCCAGCGCCTGGATCACCGGCGTGTCCTGGACGGAGAAGAGGATCGCGCCGTCACCGCTCGGGCCGTCGGCGCTCGCGTGCTCGTGCCAGGCCCAGCTCGGCACCACGAAGAGGTCGCCCTTCTGCCAGTCGAAGCGCTGGCCGTCGATGATGCTGTAGCCGCGCCCCTCGAAGACCAGGTAGACGGCGCTGCCCGTGTGCCGGTGGGCGCGGGTCCGGACCCCGCGCCGGAGGAGCTGGATCCAGCAGGCGAGGGTCGGCATGAGGGGGCCGCCGGTGTGGGGGTTGATGTACTCCATGGCCACGTCGTCGAAGGGGCTGGCCCCGGCCGTCGAGAGCCGCCGGAGGGCCTGCTCGGTCGGCGCCCACTTGTAGTTGAGGAGGGGCGAGTGGGGGCCCGTCCATCGCTCCCAGGTCGGGCGGAGCTGCCCGACGCCGTACCGGCGCTCGGAGTCCCCCGCCGGCTTCACGATCGACTGGGCCTCCTCGGGGGACGGCTCGAAGAAGGTCGCCTCCACCTCGGCCACCAGCGGCAGGTCGAGCCCGTCGAGCCAGATCATCGGCTCCGTGCTCTCGTTGCCGTGGTCGTGCCAGGTCCACGGCGGCGTGAGCACGAGATCGCCGCGGCTCATGACCAGGACAGAGGGAGCGGTCCGGGGGTTCGCGATTTTCAGTGGTGAGGCGTGGAGGATTCGAACCTCCGACTCCCTGCTTAAAAGGCAGGAGCTC
>CAZDYT010000288.1:0-5553 GCA_964509395.1 uncultured bacterium | reverse complement strand
CTGCTCGGCCGTGCCTGAAGGTCTCATACCGACCAGCATAGTGAAGCACAAGTCAAACGTATGCATTATTTAGTGAAGTCTCAATATGAAGAGGCAGGAGCGGCAGGACGTCGGGCGCGGGCGGGGCCGAGACCTGTCGTGCGGCTAAGGCAGCCCGTGTAGCGAGGAGAGCCAGCATGCCGTATGTCATCACCGAGCCATGCATCAACGTGAAGGACAAGGCCTGTGTCGAGGTCTGCCCGGTCGACTGCATCTACGAGGGCCCGGATCAGCTCTTTATCCATCCTGAAGAGTGCATCGACTGTGGGGCCTGCGAGCCCGTCTGCCCGGTGAAGGCGATCTTCGTCGAAGACGAGACGCCGGAGCAGTGGAAGCACTTCATCGAGCTGAACCGGCAGTTCTTTGTAGACCACCCGGGGATCCAGGCCTGCACGACCCGGAACTGATCCCCGGGAGCTGGGAGAACCCGGTCGAGGGAGCGAGCCGTCGCAGATCGGCAGACACCCGGAGGAGGAGAGACCGATGCCCAAGTTCATCAAGGTGGCCACGACCGAGGAGTTGGCAGACCAGCAGGCGAAAGTGGTCGAGCTGGAGGGCGAGAAAATTGCCCTCTTTCGTGTGGACGGGGCCTTCTATGCCATGAGCGATACCTGCACCCATCGAGGGGGGCCATTGTCCGAGGGGACGGTCGAGGGAACCGAGGTGACCTGCCCCTGGCATGGAGCGAAGTTCGACCTCAGGACCGGGGCCGTCCTGGGGCCGCCGGCTCGGCAGGGGGTCCGGGGCTATCCAGCGCGGGTCACCGGCACCGACGTCGAGATCGAGGTGTGAAGGCCGGGCGAGCTGCGGCGCGTGCACGGGGAGGCGAGGAGACCCATGAGCACCCCGGAGGTCTTCACGGGTACCTCCACCCGCTCTGCTGCAGCTCCGTTGACCGCTCCTATGTCCGCAACGGGTCCACCACCAAAGGAGGTCACCGTGGGGACCGACCAGATCACCAAAGACAGCGCGATGCAGGAGATCCTCGAGGTATTTCCCGGGGCCCAGCGCGCGCTCTTCAGTCGGTATCACATCGGCGGATGCAGCAGCTGCGGGTTCCAGCCGACGGACACGCTGGAGGAGGTCTGCCACGCCCACAACATCTGGGACGTGGACGGCGTCATCCGCGACCTCCAGCAGAGTCATGAGCGGGACCACACCCTGCAGATCTCGCCGGAGGAGCTCGCGGAGGCGCTGAGGAGCGGTGGGGCGATTCATCTCCTGGACGTGCGGACCCCGGAAGAGCACGGGATCGCCCGGATCGAGCGGGCGCGCTTGGTCACGGAGGCCCTGGCCCAGGAGATCGTCGAGCAGTGGCCGAAAGACGCGCCGATCGTGGTGCACTGTCATGTCGGACAGCGCAGCCTGGAGGCGGCGGCCTTCCTGGTCGACCAGGGGTTTACCAACGTCAAGAGCCTGACAGGCGGCATCGACGCGTGGTCTCTGCGGGTGGATCCCGCCGTCCCCAGGTATGCGGGGCCCCCAGCCCACTGCAAGTGAGCCCGGCCGCGATGCGGATGCAGTCGCTCATCGCCGGCAGCCGGGCACGGCGGCGGGATCGCGGCGCGGAAGAGCGGAAGGCGCTGGAGGCGCTGGCCGTGCGGGCCCCCTGATCCAAGGTCCGGTAGACCCGATCGCGGCAAGGCGACGCGGCGAATCCGAGGGGGTCCGGCGTTCCGACTCCTCCGGTAGCGTGGAGGCCATGATGGAGATCTTCGGCGGAAAGAGAGCGGGGCCGGTGACCGAAGCCGCGGTTCTGGCCGCGCTGCGGGCCGTTCAGGACCCAGACCTCCGAAAGGACATTGTGAGCCTTGGACTGGTCAAGGAGCTGGCGATCCAGGGCGGGCAGGTGTCGTTCACCCTCGAGTTCACGACGCAGCCGGCGGTGGCGAAGGTCGAGATCCACAGCCAGGCGCGCAAGGTCGTAGGCCAGCTCCCGGGTGTCTCCGGGGTCAAGGTGGCCATGGGATCGTCCAAGCCCCAGACCGTCGCCGGGCCGCCCAGGCCCCCCGCGGACCCTCTCATCCCGGAAGTGAAGCACACCATCGCGGTATCCTCGGGGAAGGGCGGCGTGGGGAAGTCGACCGTCGCCGTCAATCTGGCTCTGGCGCTCCACGAGACTGGAGCCAGCGTGGGGCTCATGGATGCGGATATGTACGGTCCGAACATCCCCCTCATGATGGGAGCCCGCGGAAAACCGGGGATGTTCAACGACCGGATCATCCCGGTGCTGGCCTACGACGTCAAGCTCATCTCCATCGGGTTCTTCGTGAGGGAAGGCGACGCAGTGGTCTGGCGAGGTCCGATGATCGACTCCGCGATCAAACAGTTCCTCAAGGACGTGGAGTGGGGGGAGCTCGACTATCTCATCTTCGACATGCCGCCGGGGACGGGCGATGCCCAGCTGTCGCTGACCCAGGTCATCCCGCTCTCCGGCGCCGTGATGGTCACGACGCCCCAGGACGTGTCGCTCCTCGACGTCCGCAAGGCGCTCGGGATGTTCCGGAAGATGAACGTGCCGCTGCTGGGCATCGTGGAGAACATGGCCGGGTTTGCCTGTCCGCATTGCCAGCATGTGACACCGATCTTCGGCGAGGGCGGGGGTCAGAAGCTCGGCGAGGAGTTCGGCGTGCCGGTCCTCGGCTCGATTCCGCTGGATGTCGAGACGCGGATCGGCGGGGACACCGGGGCCCCGATCGTCGTCGCCAGACCGGATTCGCCGCAGGCGCAAGCCTTCCGCCAGGTAGCCGCAGCAGTGACCGCGCGCCTGTCGATCCTGCCGATGACGAAGCTCCCGGCCATCAGCTAGGGGACCCGTTCCCATCAAGGAGGCGAACCGTGGCAGATGTCAGAGACAGGGTTCAGGTGCTGCTCGACCAGGCGATCAACCCTGCAATCGCGGCCCACGGGGGGTACATCGAACTCATCGACGTCCGGGACAGCACGGTCTACCTGCGCATGAGCGGCGGCTGCCAGGGGTGCGGGGCGGCCGACGTCACGCTGAAGGCGGGGATCGAGCGGATGATCTTCGAGGAGATCCCCGAGATCACCGAGGTCCTGGACGTGACCGACCACGCGGCCGGGACGAACCCGTACTACTCGCCGTCGAAGGGCTAACCCCTCCCATCCGGGGCTCCGAGTCCGATCCGCCGCTACGGCCCGGCGTGGCCGCGCTCTTCCGATGGTGCGCTTCCCCTCGTGGTCCCCACCCGACCTCCCGCACTGGGGACGTCCGGGGCGACCCGCACGGCAGATGTGGAGATCGTGATGGCCGCCGAGCGACCTAGGGTCCTCGAGCGAGTCGGTGATGCCCCCCCCAACCGTGTTCATTTTGCGCATGATCTGTCTCCTCGGCGGCTAAGGGAGGCCCCGTCGACTCCGACCGCCGGCCCTACGGGTCGGAGCTGAGGACTCCACACGGAGGTGGGCCCATGGACGAACGAATCGACGAACGGCTCGCAGGGCTCGAAGCCCGCTTGGAGCGGCTGGAGGCGCTGGTGCAGGAGGTCACCCACAAGCTGGAAAACCCCCCGGCGACCCTTCAACCACTGGGCCTTGACGCTGCGCGCGCGAGCATCCAGCAGTGGGTCACGGACTACGTCTCACTGCGCCTGCAGCAGCTCGTGCCCGAGACGTGTGAGCACATGCCCGAGGCTGAGCAGGCCGATGGCCCCTGCCTGCCGGGGACGAACATCCGCTGCACGGAGGATGTGGTGCGCCGCCTCGGGCGGATCCCGATCCCGTTCGTGCGCCAGATGGTGACCCAGCGTGTCGCCGAGGCCGCACGAGCGCGGGGCGTGCGCGAGGTCGATGTCCCGTTCTTCGAACGGGCCGCGACGTTCTGACAGTGCAACTGGTCAGGAGAGGATCTCCTGAGCTTTGAGCACTGGCAGAAGCACCTGATGATGGGGCCTCGGCTGTAGCTCCTGAGGTGGGGGATCGGTTCGCTGTCTCGCCCCAGGAGGAGAGGCTCCATGAAGACGGTGAGATACTTTGAAGACTTTCTGGAGGGCGAGGAGTTTCCTCATGAAGTCTACTAAATACCTCCTCATCGGTGGCGGCCTCGCTTCGAGCCAGGCGGCGAAGCAACTCCGGGCACTGGACCCTCAGGGTCGAGTGACCCTGGTTGGCGAGGAACCCTATGTGCCCTACGACCGCCCGCCCCTCTCGAAAGAATTTCTGCGGGGCGAGAAGGCGAAGGCTGAGCTCTTCTTCGACCCCGAAGGGTCCCTTCGCGAGCAGGGCATCGATCTCGTCCTGCGCGTCGCTGTCCGAGGGCTTGGTCTCGCCCGCAAGACCGCCACGCTGGCCAACGGCGACCGTATCGCGTTCGAGAAGGCGCTCATCGCGACCGGCGGCCGGCCCGTGCGGCTGCCCCTCCCCGGGGGCGCCCGACCGGGCGTCTACTATCTCCGGACCCTCGAGGACTCGGCCGCCATCGCGGCCGAGGCGGAGCCCGGGAAGCGGGCGGTGCTCGTCGGGGCGGGGTTCATCGGCATGGAGGTCGCCGCCTCGCTGACCCAACGGGAGGTCCAGGTCACGGTCATCGAGGCCCTCTCCCACATCTGGGCCCGGTTCGCCGATCCGACCCTGGCCGGGTTTTTCCAGGCCTATTGCACCCAGAGAGGTGTCACCTTCCACACGAACGAGATGGTGACCGAGATTCGCGGCCACGACCGACCGGTCTCCGTCCTCACCCGGTCGGGGAAGGAGCTCCCCTGCGACTTCGTATGTATCGCCGTCGGCATCGTCCCCAACGTGGAGCTGGCGCAGGAGGCTGGCCTGGCGGTGGACAACGGCGTGCTGGTCAACGAGTACCTCCAATCCTCTCACGAGGACGTCTACGCCGCCGGCGACGTCGCCAACTACCTCGACCCGGTGGTCGGCAAGCGGCGGCGGGTCGAGCACTGGGGCCACGCGGAGTACTGCGGGCAGCTCGCGGGCCAGAATATGGCAGGAGCCCGGAATCCTTACGATCTGCTCACCTACGTCTGGTCCGATATCTTCGATCTCCACTTGGAGTTTGCTGGAGACGAGAGCGAGCACGACCAGGTCCTCGTACGGGGTCGCATGGAGGACAAATCCTTCACGGTCCTCTACCTCAAGCGGCACGTGCTGCGGGCCTACTTCGCGATCAACACGGGCGCGAAAGAGTTTCCCGCTTTGCAGCGCCTCATTCGGCAGAAAAAGGATCTCACCGGCAAAGAGCCTCAACTCCAAGACCCGTCGTTTACGCTGAAGGGTCTCTTCTAACGGTACTCGAAGGGGACTGCGCGGGCCGAACGCGGCTGGGACGCGCGGAGCAGATCGCATCGGGCGGGTCCTGCCGTGTCGCGCCTTTGCTTGACAGAGACCCCAGGGGTAGACTGAGTGCGACTGGTACAGGCTGATGGTCCGGTGCTCGGGGGAGGCGGCGATGCTCCTGGATCGGGTCTCCGGCCCTTCGACGCCCTCGTGCTCGAGGCGCCGACCTACCCGCCCGAGGCCTGCCCGCTCTGCCGCGATGGGGTGCCG
>CAZDYT010000287.1:0-5557 GCA_964509395.1 uncultured bacterium | reverse complement strand
GGCCCTGGGCCCAGGGGCACACGGGGCAGGGCGACCAGCCCACGCCGAACGGACCGGGCCACGGTGGGCACATGGAGCACGGGAAGATGGAGACCCAGGCCTCGGTTCCCCCGCCGATCAGAATCCCGATGACGGAGCTTCACGCACGGGGCGGTGTCCCGCCCGCGTGGCAGTTCCTCTTACCGCCCGGTGACCCGGTGGAGGGTCGCAAGGTCTACGTCGCCATGCAGTGCTTCACCTGCCATGAGATCAAGGGCGAGCACTTCCCTCAGGCGGCGAAGGATCCGGGCGATGTGGGTCCCGAGCTGACAGGTACGGGACGGCATCACCCGGCGGAGTACCTCGCAGAAGCGATCGTGAACCCCAACAGGATCATCATCGAGGGGTCCGGATTCACCGGTCCTGATGGCCTTTCCAAGATGCCCGACTACGCCGACAGCCTGACCGTCAGGCAGCTCATCGACCTGGTCGCTTACTTGAGAAGCCTGACCACCGGGGCAATGGGTCACTGAAGCGAACCGGGCCTCTCGGCCCGGACGACACCCCAGTTCCGACTGGTGAAAAGCGAAGAGTGAGAGGCAGGTCGAGGGCAAGCCGTTGACACCGCCCACCGAACTCCGTTACCTTGCCCTCAGCCTTCGTTAGGGTTGCTACGGGTCCGGCCCAGGGAGAGGGGTCGTGTGGGGCTCGGGTCGGAGGTGCCCCCTTTCGATTGAACGGGGAAGGCCCCCGTTGGGACCGATCGCGGTCGAGGGGAGGAGTCCACGAGTGAGGGCCTCGCTCTGTGGAGGCCAGCCGGCCCGTAAAAAGATGGGGGTCCGCCGGCGCCGGCCATGAGTGGAGCTCCGCGGGCGCGGGTCTCGGGCTTCTTTGAGCGGACTATGGCCGTGGTGAAAAGTGCCCTCGGGAGCTTGTTGCTCGCGTCGACGGCGACATTCGGCTCGGCCGAGCTTGCACAGGCCCAGCAGCGGCCCGCGGATTTCACGGAGCTTAGCCTTGAGGAGTTGCTGAAGCTCGATGTGGTCTCCCTGAACGTTCTGGGAATCCATACGCATTTCGCAGGTCAATGGATGCTCACCTACAAGTTCATGTTCGAGCGCATGGAGGGGAACCGCGACGGGACCAAGAGACTGGGCGATAGGGACGTCCTTAAAAACTTTGAGGTGAGCCCCACTGACATGGACATGGAAATGCACATGGCCATGGTCATGTACGCCCCAACCGACGATCTCACGTTGATGGGCATGCTCCCGTACATTCGGAAGTCGATGGATCATGTCAGCCGGGAGGGCGTGCGATTCACGGAAAGGTCGGAGGGGATCGGCGACCTCAACGTGAATGCACTCTACACCGTTTACCGGCACAAGCGAGACCGGCATCGGCTCATTTTGAATGCCGGATTGAGTTTTCCGACCGGGTCCATTGACGAGAAGGATTTCGGGCCGGACCCTGCCGCGGGCAGGGCGAGGCTTGAATACCCCATGCAATTGGGGTCTGGCACGCTCGACGTGCTTCCGGGGATGACATATATCGGCCAGAGCAACAGCTGGACATGGGGAAGTAGCGTCATCACAACGCTCAGGTTTGGGCGGAACGGTCACGACTACCGCTTGGGGAACCGATACCAGCTCAGCACCTGGGCAGCCCGCAAGTTGACTGACTGGCTCAGTCTGTCCGCCCAGATCGATGGCCAGACGTGGGGGAATATTCACGGGGCCGATCCTGGCCTGGACCCGAAGGATGAGCCCACGAAGGACCCCAACGTCCAGGGGGGGCGACGCGTGGATCTCTTGTTCGGTGTCAATCTATACGTGCCAACAGGCGCAGTGACGGGGCATGCGTTTGCCATCCAAGGGGGATTCCCTATCTACCAATCCCTGGACGGGCCGCAGCTCGAGGTCGACTGGAGATTGACGGTCGGCTGGCAATGGGTCTTCTAATGACTGCGTGAACCGAGCATGGAACGGCCAACGGCAAGCCGATCTCGCAGGGGGGGCCTCACGACCGGGGGAGTGTCTCGCTTGATCACCCTCGTCACCGCCTGTGCCCTGGCAAGCAGTCCGGTGAGTGTTCACGCGCAAGAGTCGTTGGACCGGGAGTATCAGATCAAGGCGGCCTTCCTGTACCATTTTGTGAAGTTCGTCGAGTGGCCCAGCGAAGCGCTCCCGGAGGCGAGCCCCGCCATACACATTTGCGTTCTCGGCACCGACCCGTTCGGCGGCGCGCTCGAGGCCCTGAAGGGTAAGACGGTCAAGGGTAGAAGTCTGGTGATCAGTCGATTCGAGCGCGTCCGGGACTTGGGGGGGTGCCATATCGCCTTCGTCAGCTCGTCCGAGAAAGGACGTCTAGGAGAGATCGTGGAGACCCTCAAAGAGGCGAGTGTGCTAACGGTCGGAGACATGGATCGGTTTGCCGAGCTCGGGGGGATCATCAGTTTCGTCGTTGAAAGCAACAAGGTCCGCTTTGAGATCAATGTGGTCCGCGCGGAACGAGCCCGGCTGAAGATCAGCTCGCAACTCCTGAAGCTAGCGCGGGTTGTCAGGGAGACGCCTTGAGAGGGGACAGCTGATTGCATCTCGCGATGGAAGGTGACGGCTTCATCGGCCATGCTGGGGCATAGCCGCCGCACGTCCCGTTGCCCCGAGGAGGCTTGTGGCCGGCAGGGCGCTCAGGTTCCGGCCTTGCGCGGAGCCGACCGTCCAGTAGCCGAGGCTGTTCGACGGCTACGGCACTTCACCGGGCTACAAGAGATTCCTTAGGATGTACGTCTTTCGGGATATCTCCATCAAACGGAAGCTGATGCTGATCACCATGCTGACCAGCAGCCTCACGTTGGTGCTGGCTGGCGTGGCCTACGTTACTTATGATCTCGTCACGTTCCGGCAAGCGATGTCGCACGATCTTTTGACCCTGGGACAAATCATCGGGACCAACAGCACGGCCGCGTTGGCATTCGATGATCCGCGTGCGGCAGCCGAGACCCTCGCGGCCCTGAAGGCGGAGGAGCACATCGTCGCCGCGTGTCTTTACAGGGGGGACGGCAGGTTGTTCGCTACGTACTATCGCGATATCGCGAGGAGCGACTTCTCGCCGCCCGAACCCGGAGAAGAATGCCGCCGTTTCCCGGGTGCCCATCTGGATCTGCGCTGGCGGATTATGCTCGACCGCGACGTGATCGGCACGATTTACTTAGAGTCTGACCTGGAGGAGTTTTATTCGCGCTTGAAGCGGTACGCGAGTATCGGCATCGTCGTGATGGTGGCGTCCTCCCTCGTGGGGTGGTTGCTCGCCGCACGACTCCAACGCGTCATCTCCGAACCGGTTTCACATTTGGCCGAAATCGCGCGGGTGGTGTCGGACAAGAGGGACTACTCCGTCCGAGCGGTAAAGCATGCCCGGGACGAGTTGGGTCTTCTCATTGACGGGTTCAACGACATGTTGGCAGAGATCCAGAAGCGGGACGCGACATTGATGGAGCTTTCGAAGAATCTGAAGGAGCTCTACCGGCTGTCCACGGCCTTGCAGGAGCCGCTTTCCCTGAAGGAGCAGCTCGCCCGCGTCCTCGAGGCCGCGCGTCAGGTGGTTCTCATCGACCGCGTCTATATCTGGATGGTCTCCCCGGCGGGCGACAAGCTGGCGGCGCTGGCCGGCGCCGGCTTCTCCGAGGAGGAGGCGAGGGACTTGCCCGGGATCGAGATCCCGCTTGTCGAAGCGGGGGCGATGGCGAAAGCTTATCGGGAGGCCGTCCCGCTCGTGTTCAACGAGCGGAACCCGCTCCCGTCAGAACTGCGCCTGCAGCCGCCTTTCTCGAAGCTGGGGGCTCTCCGGACGAAGAATTTCCTCGTGGTACCCATGATCGCCCGCGGCCGGAACGTGGGGCTCCTCACCGCCGACAACAAGGAGAGCGACAGACCGATCCTTCCCCCCACAGTGGATCTCCTCCAGACGTTCGCCGCGCACGCCGCCGGCGCCGTCGAGAACGCCCGCCTGTTCGAAGAACTGCAAGCGCGGACGAGCGAGCTGGCGCGCACGGTGGGAGAACTGAGAGCACTGGGGGAAGTCGGTCAGGCAGTGAGCTCCACCCTGGATCTGCAGACGGTGCTGACCACGATCGTTGCCCGCGCTGTCCAGCTCTCAGGAACTGACGCTGGCGCCATCTATGAGTTCAACGAAACCAGCCAGGAGTTCGAGCTCCGGGCGACACACGGGATGAGTGAGGAGCTGATCGAGGCGATCCGGGGGGCACGGATCCGCTTCGGAGAGAGTGTGGTGGGTCAAGCGGCCGCGAAGCGTGAGGCAGTACAGATCGCAGAAATCCAGGAGGCGACCGACTATCGGCTGCGCGAAATCCTGGGGCGAGCCGGATTTCGCGCTCTGCTCGCGGTACCGCTCCTGCGGGAGGAAAAGATCATCGGTGCGTTGGTCGTCCGGCGGAGGGTGCCCGGCCAGTTCCAAATGGCGACCGTGGACCTCCTCCAGACCTTCGCGACCCAGTCGGTCCTCGCGATCCACAACGCGCGGCTCTTTCGCGAGCTCGAGGAGAAGAGCCACCAGCTCGAGGTGGCCAGCCGGCACAAATCCCAGTTCCTGGCCAACATGAGCCATGAGCTCAGGACCCCCCTGAACGCTGTTCTGGGCTACATCGAGCTCGTCTTGGACAACATCTTCGGGGAGGTCCCCGAGCAGCTGCGGGACATCCTGGAGCGCGCGCGGAACAATGGGCTCCATCTGCTCGGCCTGATCAACGACGTTCTCGACCTCTCCAGGATCGAAGCCGGCCAGCTCACCCTTGCCCTGAGCGAATACTCGATGACCGACGTCATTCAAACCGTGGTTACTGCCCTGGGCTCCTTGGCGTCCGAGAAGAAGCTTGCGCTGAAGACGGTGGTGTCGCCCGACCTGCCGCCCGGCAAGGGTGATGAACGGCGGATCGCCCAGGTGCTCCTGAACCTCGTCGGGAACGCGATCAAGTTCACCCAGATCGGGGAGGTCCGGGTCGAAGCCACGGTCTCGAACAGCGCGTTCGTGGTCTCGGTGTCCGACACGGGCTCGGGAATCTCGGAAGCCGATCAGCAGAAGATCTTTGAGGAGTTCTACCAAGTTGACAGCTCTAGCACCCGCGAGAAAGGCGGCACGGGCCTTGGTCTCTCGATCGCCAAGCGGATCATCGAGTTGCAGGGGGGGCGCATTTGGGTGGAGTCGAGCGTCGGGAAGGGCTCGACCTTCCGGTTCACCTTGCCGGTTCGTGTCGACTGGCCGACGGAGACGAGGTGAGCAAGCGAATCCTGGTGATCGAGGATCATGAGGACAATCGCCGTATCTTGCGCTACCTCCTCACGAGTGCCGGCTATGAAGTGATCGAGGCGGTCACCGGGGAAGAGGGGATGACCTTGGCGGAGACACGACGGCCGGATCTGATCATCATGGACATCCAGCTCCCCGGCCTGGACGGGTACGAGGCGACGCGCCGGATCAAGGCGCAGCCCGCCCTCCGCCACATTCCGATCATCGTCGTGACCTCCTACGCGCTGAGCGGCGACGACGTGAAGGCGTTCGA
>CAZDYT010000286.1:0-5569 GCA_964509395.1 uncultured bacterium | reverse complement strand
GGGCCCCGAGTGGGTGGTGACGAACGCGGCCGGCTGCGGGGCGGCGCTCCGCGACTACGGCCACCTCCTCGGGGACGACCGGCACGCCTCGGAGCTCGCGGCGCGCGTGCGGGACGTCTCGGAGCTGCTCGCCGCCGCGCTCCCCGAGCCGCGGCATCCCCTCGCGCTCACGGTCACGTATCACGAGCCCTGCCACCTCGCCCACGGCCAGCGCGTGCGGGAGGCGCCGCGGACGATCCTCCGCACGATCCCCGGACTCCGGCTCGTCGAGCTCCCCGAGTCGGACCTTTGCTGCGGATCGGCGGGCGTCTACAACTTGCTCGAGCCCGAGATCGCGGCCCAGCTCCTGGGCCGAAAGCTCGACCGGATCGCCGAGACCGGAGCAGAGGTCGTCGCGAGCGGCAACCCCGGTTGTCTCCTCCAGCTCCGGATGGGGCTGCGCGCGCGCGGCGTCAAGATCCGAGCGCACCATCCGGTGGAGCTGCTCGCCTGGTCCGTCGAAGGCTCCCCCGTGGCCAGCGCCCGCGGGTGAGGTGGAGCCCCCGTAGGCCAATGGAGTGGATCCGGCTTCGCGACCGCGCCAGATACGATGACGCGAAAATGGCCCGGCATCGCCTGACCGGGACCGAGCGCTGCCAGGCCGATCTCTACTGCCTCAAGCCGGGCCAGTCGCAGCCGGCCCACGCGCACGCCGACCAGGACAAGCTCTACCTCGGCGTCGAAGGCGTCGGGCGGATTCGGGTTGGCGGAGAGGAGCAGCGGCTCGAACCCGGCGTGCTCGTCCTCGCCCCCGCAGGGGTCGAGCACGGGCTCTCGAACCCCGGGGACGCCCCGCTCGTCGTCCTCGCGGTCGTCGTCCCTCCGCCGAAGCACTAACCGACGGGCAGCATGGCCCTGAGCGTGGCCGTGCTCGTTACCTGTCGCGTGGACCTCTTCCATCCCGATGTCGGCCTGGCGATGGCGCGGCTCCTCCGGCGACACGGGGTGCGGGTGAGCGTCCCGGACGGCCAGACGCGAGAGCGGCCGTGTCGCGCAGATCGCCGGACCGAGCCGGACGGCTGACATCGAGCTGACGCCGACACGCGGTGTGCACGGCCCCAAGGAGGTGCACGCCGTCTTTGTGGAGGCCTTGTGAGCCGGGCGCGGTAGGATTACGGAGAGGGCCTCGAGCCGTCCCGGGCGATGCGGCGGGACCCGCGGGAGGTACGGGAAAGGGGCCGCTCGGCTGGCGGCCGCGGTTCATCCGGGGGGCGGTGGGTCCGATCCGTTCGCCGAACGCCGAACGGCCCGGCTTTGCCGGGAGGGCCGTCGGAGGGGGGCAAAGCCCCCCTCCGAGGATCGAGAGGCAATGGCGGACAACGCGAAGAAGTACTTCACGGTGGAAGAGGCCGAGCGGCTCATCCCGCGCCTCGAGGCGCTCATGGGGCGCGTGATGGCGTGTCACGCCGACGCCGCCGAGATTCACGCGGCGCTCCAAGAGGCGCAACGGCAGACCATGCTGTCCGGGGGCGCGTGGCTCAACCAGGAGTTCTGGCGCTCGCGCAAGGCGCGACTCGCGCAACTCGCGGGAGAGCTCCAGGAAAGGATCGGCGAGGTTCTGGCGATGGGCGGGGTCCCGAAGGATCTCGGGATGGGCCTCGTGGACTTTCCGGCGCTCCTCGGTGAGCGCGAGGTGAACCTCTGCTGGCGGGTGGGCGAGCCCGAGATCGGGTTCTGGCACGGCCTCGACGAAGGCTATGCCGCCCGGAAGCCGCTCCCCGGCCGCTCGTAGGAGACCGCATGCGGCTGATTCTGGCCAACACGGGCTCCTACCCCCGGATCGGCGCCACGCCGGACGCCCAGCGCCACCGCCGGGCGTACGCCCAGCGGGAGCGGGGGGAGATCTCGGAGGCCGAGTGGGAGGCCGTGGAGGACGAGGTCACGCGCGAGGTGGTCGCCGAGCAGATCGTGGCGGGTGTGGAGCTCCCGACCGACGGCCAGGTGCGCTGGTATGACCCGATCTCGCACCTGGCCCGACCGCTGACCAACGTGACGATCGACGGGCTCCTCCGCTACTTCGATACGAACTTCTACTTCCGCCAGCCGGTCGTGACCGGGCCCATCGCGCGCCGTGCTCCGATCCTCCGGCGTGAGTTCGAGGTGGCGCGGGCGGCGGCTCCACACCCCGTCAAGCCCGTGCTGACGGGACCGTACAGCCTCGCGCAGGGCTCGATCCTCGAAGGCGGGTACCGGAACCGCCACGCGCTGGCGCAGGCCTACGCGGAGATCCTCGCGGAGGAGGTCGCGGACCTGGCCCGTGCAGGGGCGACGCTCATCCAGGTGGACGAGCCCTACGTCCTCCAACACCCGGAAGAGGTCGACGTGGTGCGCCGGTGTCTCGAGGTGCTGGCGGCGGCCCGCGGGGGTGCGCGGCTCGCCTGCTACACCTACTTCGGGGACGCCGTACCGCTCTACGACGAGCTGCAAGCGTTGCCGGTGGACGTCCTGGGAATGGACTTCACGTACAGCCCGAAGCTCGCCCGACGGATCGCGGAGGTCGGGTCGGACAAGGTGCTCGGCCTCGGGCTGATCGACGGACGCAACACCAAGCTCGAGACACCGGAGACGGTGTACCCGATGCTCGATCAGGTGCTGCCGCGGCTCGGCGAGACCGCGTACCTCGGGCCCTCCTGCGGCCTGGAGCTCCTGCCCCGGGACCGGGCCCGGCTGAAGCTCGAGACGATGGTCCGGCTCGCCCGCGCGTACGCGGGTACGGGACGACGGACCGCATGAGCCGCGCCAAACTCCAGCGCCTCGGCCTGGACCTCCCGATCCTCCCCGCCTCGGCGGTCGGGAGCTTTCCGAAGCCTTCCTCCCTCGCGGAGGCGCGCGCGAAGGCGACCCGGAACGCCATCACCCGGAGCGAGCTTCTACGCCTCGAGCGGCAGGCCACCGAGTTCTGGGTCGGGGTGCAGGAAGAGGTGGGCCTGGACGTGCTGGTGGACGGCGAGCAGTACCGGGGCGACATGGTCGCCTACTTCGCCGAGACCATGGGCGGGTTCGCCCGGGGCGGGCTCGTGCGCTCCTACGGGAACCGCTACTACCACAAGCCCGTCATCGTCGGAGCGGTCCGGTGGCCCGGGCCGATGACGGTGGAGTGGTGGCGCTGGACCCAGTCGCTCACGAGCCGGCCCGTCAAGGGCATGCTGACGGGGCCGTACACGATCATGGACTGGTCGTTCAACGACCACTACCCGGATCGCGAGAGCGCGTGCCTTTCGCTGGCCCGGGAGATCCGGAAGGAGCTCCTGGCGTTGCTCGAGGCGGGAGCGAAGATCGTGCAGATCGACGAGCCGGCGCTTTCCGTGCGTCCCGACGAGTTGTCGTTCGCCGTCGAGGCGATGCACCGCGTCGTGGACGGTCTGCCCGCCTACTACATCGTCCACGCGTGCTTCGGCGCCTTCGAGACGATCTACCCGGGTCTGCTCGAGCTCCCCGTCGACAATCTCGACCTCGCGATCTCCCACAGCGCCCTCGACCTCCTGACGATGTTCGAGAAGGACCCCTTCACCAAGGACCTCTCCCTCGGCGTGCTCGACGTCCACAGCCACAGCGTCGAGTCGCCCGACGACGTGCGGGCGCGGATCCTGCGGGGCGTCGGCGTTCTGCCCCCGGAGCGCATCTGGGTGGACCCCGACTGCGGGCTGAAGACGCGCACGGTGGAGGAGGCCCGCGGCAAGCTCGGCGCGATGATGGCGGCGGTGCGGGAGACCCGAGCCACGCTGGCCTAGAAGTGTCGCGTCCTGCTCGGATCGCTCCGATGCCCGGCTATACGACGGTCCTGTTCGACATGTTCGACACGCTGGTCCGATTCGACCGCGACCGGCTGCCGCTCGCGCGGATCAACGGCCGGGAGGTTCACTCGTCGGTTGCCCGCCTCTACCCGGTGGCCGCGGCGGCGCTGCCCGGGGTGACGATCGAGGCCTTCTACGAAGCGTTGCTCGGGAGCTACCAGGAGGCCGAGCGCCGGCGCGAGGTCGATCATCGCGAGATCCCGGCGTTCGAACGGTTCGGGTTCTGCTATGCGCGGTTGGGGGTGGATCCCGTCACGGTGCCGCGCGAGCTCACCGAGCGGCTGATCGCCGTCCACATGGCCTGCCTGGCGGGAGCGGCGGAGCCGCTGCCGGGCCGTCGCGAGCTCCTGGACTGGCTGGCCGGACGCTACCGCCTGGGTCTCGTGTCGAACTTCGACTATTCCCCCACGGTGGAGCGGATCCTCGAACAGGGCGGCATCCGCGACCGGTTCGCCGCCGTCGTCGTGTCCGACGCCGTCGGATGGCGAAAGCCGAGTGCCTCGATCTTCCAGGCGGCGTTCGCGCGTCTGGGGGTGGACCCCCGGGAATGTCTCTTCGTCGGCGATCGTCCGGAGATCGACGTGGCCGGCGCCAAAGGCGTCGGGATGGACGTCGCCTGGCTGAATGCCGAGGGCGCGCCCTATCCGTCGGGGCTTCCCCGACCCGACTTCACGCTCGCCCGTCTGGCCGACCTGCGCCTCATCCTGGAAGGGCGGGAGCGCTGAGCGCGGGCGGCTCGCCATCCGGTCGGCGGCGTGAAAAAAACGACTTGACGGGCCCCCGGCGGGCCGGTACACTCGGTGGCCGAGTGACGGGGTAGGCTGCTTGTAAGGCGATCAGTTCGATCCCGCCGTAAGGGTCCCCGGAGGCCTTTACGGTTTTTTGTTGGCCGCCAGCCCCCAGTTTGACGGAAGGAGACCGAAGGAATGCGTGAGAGCGGGGTCGTGAAGTGGTTCAACGAGTCCAAGGGGTACGGCTTCATCGAGCGCCCGGGCGGGGAGGACGTCTTCGTCCATTACTCCGCCATCCAGGGCTCGGGCTTCCGCACGCTGGCCGAAGGCCAGGCGGTGGAGTTCGACGTCGTGGAGGGCCCGAAGGGGAAGCAGGCGGCCAACGTCACCAAGAAGTAAGGCCTCCCTGAACCACGCGCGGCCCCGGGGGCAACCCCGGGGCCGCATTTTTTTGTGTTCGCGCGAGGTTAGCGCGAAGCGGCATCCCGGGGCGCGGCGGGAGCGTCTGATATAATCGGGAGCGCTTTGGAGGGGGGATGACCGGCGTGAGCGACGTCCGGAAGGTCATCATCGTGGGCTCCGGTCCCGCGGGGTTGACCGCGGGGATCTACGCGGCCCGCGCCAACCTCTCCCCGCTCATGCTGGCCGGGGTGCAGCCCGGCGGCCAGCTCATGCTGACGACCGACGTCGAGAACTATCCCGGCTTCGAGCAGGCCATTCTCGGACCGGACCTCATGGACGTCATGCGGCGCCAGGCGCAGCGGTTCGGCGCGGAGGTCCTCGACGACGACGCGATCGGCGTGGACCTCTCCCACCGGCCCTTCACGGTCAAGACGGCGGAGCGGAGCTACCAGGCGTCGACGCTCGTCATCGCGACGGGCGCGTCGGCGAAGATGCTCGGGCTCGAGTCGGAGCGGAAGCTCCTCGGGCGCGGGCTCTCGACCTGCGCCACCTGCGACGGGTTCTTCTTCAAGGGCCAGGAGCTCGTCGTCGTCGGCGGCGGCG
>CAZDYT010000285.1:0-5581 GCA_964509395.1 uncultured bacterium | reverse complement strand
GACCGCCAGCGGCCCGCGCTCGCAGAGCGTCTGGGCCCACCGGCGGGCCGTGGGTAGGAGCTCGGCCAGGGGCACGACGGCGCTCACGAGCCCGATCCGGTACGCCTCCTGCGCCGTGATGGTCTCCCCCGTCAGGATCAGCTCCATGGCCTTCGCCAGCGGGATCGCGCGCGGCAGCCGCTGCGTCCCACCCGCCCCCGGCATGATGGCCCACCGCACCTCGGTCAACCCGAACGTGGCGTGCTCCGCCGCGACGCGGAGATCGCATGCCAGCACCTGCTCGAGGCCGCCGGCGAGCGCATAGCCGTTGACCGCCGCGATGATCGGCTTCCAGATCTCGAGGCCCCGGGTGATCCCGCCGAGGCCGTAGTCGTTGTGGCCCCGGCCGCGCGCCGGGCCGGCGGCCGCGAAGGCCTGCGGGATCATCTTCTTGAGGTCGGCTCCCGCCGAGAACGCCTTGTCGCCGGCGCCCGTCAGGATCGCCACCCACGCCTCGGCGTCGTCCCGAAACCGGATCCAGGCGTCGATCAGCTCGTTGTGCGTCTCGGGGTCGATCGCGTTCATGGCCTCCGGCCGATGGATGGTGACGGTGACCACGCGGCCTTCTGCTCATAGATGATCGGCATGGTCCCTCCGGGGAGCCGCGGGGCGGGCATCGCGCCCGCGCCTCGCGGCCCCTCAGTGCCTGGCGAGGCCGGCCTTGAGCACGTGGGAGTGGAGCTCGCGGCCCAGGATCTGCTCGGCGAGCCGGCCGAGGTCGAGAAGCCGTCCCAGGTCCAGTCCGGTCCGCACCCCCATCTCCTCGAACATCGCCGCGAGGTCCTCGGTGCAGGCGTTGCCCGTGAACCCCGTGATCGTCGGATAGTTCCCCTCGGTGAACTTCGGGCGGCCGCCGACCCCACCGGCGGAGGCGTCGAAGTAGGTGACTCCCGCCCGGAGCGCGGCCGCGCAGTTGGCGAGCGCGGTCCCGCGCGTGTTGTGGAAGTGCGCGACGCACGTCACGCCGGGAACCTCGGCCAGCATCCGGGCGAAGAACGCCTCGACCTGAACCGGGTTCGCCACCCCCGTCGTGTCCCCGAAGAGGATCTCCTGGACCCCGAGGTCCGCGTACCAGGCCGCCAGCCCGGCGACCGCCTCGAACGGCACGGTGCCCTGGATCGGGCAGCCGAAGGACGTGGCGATGCCGCCGATGACGCGGAGCGCCTCCTTGAGGGCGCGCCGGCAGATGGCCGCGATCTCGGCCTTGGATTCGGCGATCGTGCGCTTCACGTTCGCCTGGTTGTGCGGCTCGGAGGCGGAGAGGATCGTGGCGACGGCATCGACGCCGAAGCCCTTCTGACGATGCTCGAGGCACCGGTCGAGCCCTTTCTCGTTGGGCACGAGCCCGAGGTACATGACGCCGGGCCTCCGGCGGATCCGCTTGAGGACCTCCTCGGTGTCCGCGAACTGCGGCAGATACTTGGGATGGGCGTACGAGGCGGCCTCGATCTTCGGGAACCCGACCTCCGTCGCGGTGTCGATGAAGCGCACTTTGAGGTCGGTCGGGACGAACGCGTCCTCGTTCTGGAGCCCATCCCGCGCAAAGCACTCGCAGGTGACGACGGCACGGGGGAGAGTCATGGCGCGCGCTCCGACAACTCGGGCGATCGCATCGTCACTTGAGGATAGCCGGCGCGCCGCCGGGTGTAAAGGCGCCGAGACGGTTACCCGGGACGGCGCGCCGCCCCCTCACGGCGTCCGACGAGCCACAACGCCTTGTCGAGCGCGCGCAAGGAGACACGGAGCCGCCGCGCGAGCCGACGGAGGCAGCGGACGTACGCGACCCACCCGGCCGGCGTCGGCGGAAACCGCGCGCGGACGCCGAGCCGGCGGAGGGCCGCCAGCACGCGCACGTCGTAGACCGGGTACCGACGCGGCTCCGCGAAGTGGAGCAGGACCGAGGCGACGGCCACGCCGACCCCCGAGAGCCCCAGCAGGAGCCGCATCCGCCGCCCCTCGTCCCGCGTCAGGAAGGCCGCCGCCGAGAGGCCGCGGACGCCGCCGGGGGTGTTCCGGGCGAGCAGCGGGCGGATCCGAGGCGTCTTCCACTCGCCGAGCCGGAGCAAATCCGCCCCCGTGAGGTACATCGGCCCGCGGTGGCCGCGGCGCCTCAGCCGGGCCTTGACGACGCGCTCCTGCCGGGCCCACCCCGAGGCGCCTTCGAGCCGATCGTAGGTGCGGGCAAGCGCCAGGACACGCGCTCGAGTCAGTCGCCTTCCCCCTGGTAGACTGTGCGCCATCATGGGCGACCCGCAGTTCGTCATCGAACCGGCCGGTGCGGCGGACGCGCCCGCCGTAATCCGGCTCATCGGCCGGGTCTTCGACGAGTACGGCTTCATCTTCGACCCGGCCACGGAAGTCTCGGATCTCTTGGCTTTCGATCATCACTACGCCGCGCCCCACGGGGCCTTCTGCGTGATCCGGGCCCGCGGCGTGGTCGTCGGGTCCATCGGCGTCGAGCGGCGTCCGGACGGCGCGGCCGAGCTCCACCGCCTCTATCTGGACGCCGACCTCCGTGGGCGTGGTCTCGGACGGGCGCTAGTGGAGGCAGTGCTCACGTGGTGCCGTGCCGAAGGGATCCGTCACCTGGTCCTGTGGTCGGACACACGCTTCGATCGGGCCCACGCGCTCTACGAGCGCCTGGGGTTCCAGTGGACCGGCGAGCGCGAGCTGGCCGGCGACATCAACCAAACCCGCGAGTACCGCTACGAGCGCCCGGTGTAGAGATCCTCGGAGGGGGGCTGCGCCCCCCTGCCGAACCTCCCCCCGGGGATCGCGCGCGCAACGCCCGCGCTCGGAGCGCTTCGACTAACCCTGAACGGCAAATAGTCTGGCCTTGAGCGGCCGGTCCGCGGGGCCTGCCGCGGCGAACAGCCCCACGGTGCTCGCTCCCGCACGAGCGCGGGGTGAGCGGCCCGCGTCACCCAGGCCAAGGCATCCCGGCGGCGGGTCGCGGTGCGCTCCGCGCCGTGGGGCGCCCCGTTCGCCGCGTCACCCGCGGACCTCCGTCGCCGCGTCGTCCACGCGGAATTGCCGGTCAGGGTTAATGCTTAGATCACGCGGGCCGAGGGCAGCGCGCCCTCTACCGCCTGCTTGGCGGGCGTCCCGCGCGGAGAGGCCTTGCCTTTCCTCACCGCCTTGGCCCCTCGCGCCTTGCGTACCACGTGCCGCGCAACCCGCTTCTTCGCGATCCGGTGGGCGCTCTTCGCCTTCGGCGCCTTCGCCTTGACCTCTCCACCCGAGGCGGTCGGCAGGCTCGAGCCGGCGGTCTGAGCGGAGACCACGGGCACGAACGCGCAAGCGATGATGACCAGCGCCATGATCAGGATTCGCACGAGCCCCCTCCCTTCTACTTTGGAGGAGGGCTCTGCCCCCCTCCGACAACCCTCTTGGCAACGCCAAGCCGTTCGGATGGTCCATCCCGGCCGTCCCGGAATTAGCCCGGCGATCGCGGATGAGACCGTGGCCTCGTCCGGGGCGCCCGCGGGCGTGCGGGACTCGTGCCGCGGCCCTTGCGGCGCGGCCGAGCCGGATCGATCAGGAGCGATGGGTTCGCTGCCGCGGATGGAGACACGGGCGGGGCGAGCGGCGTGAGCGACGGCGCCTCCGCCGCCGGCCGCGCGCCGGCCGGGGGCGTCCGGAGCTGAACCAGGACCTCTGCCAGGACGCCGAGGGCGAAGCTCCCGACGTCCATCCACCGGCCCACCCGCGTGTCTCGCCCCATCCGTTCCCTCGTCAGCGGGCCCCGCGAGCCCGCACGGCCTCGACCAGGCGCCCCGTCACCTCCCCGGCCCTGCCCGGGATCACGACGTCAGCCAGGTGATCGAGGGACGTGGGCGTCAGATTGACGATGATGAGGCGCGCGCCCGCCTCCCTGGCGTAGAGCGGCATGTACGCCGCCGGATAGACGACCAGCGACGAGCCGACGACGATGAAGCACCGGGCGGCCCGCGCCCGCTCCTCGGCGAGCTGCGTCTCGCGCACCGGCATCGGCTCGCCGAAGAGTATGGTGTGCGGCTTCAGGATCCCGCCGCACGCGCGGCAGGCCGGCACGCGCTCGCCCGCCTCCAGCCGTTCCTGGATCTCGTCGCGCGTACACGCGACCGCGCAGGCGAGGCAGCGGACGCGCGTCGCGTTGCCGTGAAGCTCGATGACCTTTCCCGCCGCCGTGCCGGCCCGCTGATGGAGGTTGTCGATGTTCTGCGTGATCACACAGTCCAGGAGCCCGAGCGCCTCCAGCTCGGCGATGGCGTAGTGCGCGGCGTTCGGCTTCGCCGACCGGACGGACCCGTACAGCTCGCGTCCCACCGCCCAGTACTTCCGCCGCCCTTCCTCGGATCGGAGGAAGTTCTGGTACGAGAAGTCGTCCGGGTCGTGCCGGGCCCAGAGCCCCGTGGGGCTCCGGAAGTCCGGGATGCCCGACTCGGTCGAGACCCCGGCCCCGGTGAAGACGACGACGGGCGCCGCCGCGACGACGAGCTCCGCGGCGCGCTCGATCAGCTCATCCATGGTAGGCGCTCACCCCCGAGCCTACCCGATGTAGGGGGCCGCCCGCCAAGAAGAATCGGCCGGTCCTCACGGACCGTAGCCGAGCGCGGCCAAACAGACGAGTCCGTCGCGGCGGCCGAGGTCGACCAGGTGGCCGAGGCGCGTCCCGTCGAAGTCGAGCGGCCGCAGCCTGAGCGGCTCCGAAGGGCGCAGGACGCGGATCTCGACCCCGGGGTGGCGGAAGCGCGCCAGCTCGACATCCCGGAGGATCTCGCGCGTCAGCGCGATCTCGAAGGCGCGCTCGAGGACGGGTTGGACGGTGGGATCGCTCAAAGGCTCGCTCTCGTACCCCAGGACGACGAGCAGCCGGTCGAGCGGGTACGTGTCCAGGAGCTCGAGCGTCGGGGCCCGCTGGACGATGCCGCCGTCCACGAGCATCCCCCCCTCGTAGGGCACGACGGGAAAGAGGGCCGGCACGGTCGCGCTGGCCATCAGCGCGTCGACGGTCAGCGTCGCGTTGTCGAAGCGGCGCGGCTGGCCCGAGACGAGATCGGCCGTGAGGATCAAGAGCCGCACCGGGGACTCGCGCAGGCGGGCGAGATCCAGGTGGCGTTCGATGGTCCGGCGGAGCGGCGAGGGGTCGAGGACGCTGCGGACGTCCCGGAAGTAGCTGAGCCCGAACCACCCGGGGAAGAGCCCTCCCAGGATCGTGACGATCGGGTAGCGAAAGACGTCTTCGCGCCGGACCGTCCGCCAGAGCGCGGCCAACCGCTCGGCCTCGCCCGTCGCCACCATCACCGCGTTCAAGGCGCCGGACGAGGTCCCGGCGACGGCGGCCGGGACCAGGCTCCGCTCGTGGAGGGCCAGGGCGAACCCCGCTTCGTACGCCGCCTTGGCGCCGCCGCCCGAGAAGACGAGCCCGACGCGCAGGCCCGTGGGGTCGCGCGGGCTGGGCTCGCAGCCGGCGAGGGTCGCGGGGGCGGGGCGCGGCGGGAGGGCTGCGCCGAGGAGGAGCAGGGCCGCGAGGAAGAGGGACCCGAGGGCCTTCCCTCGC
>CAZDYT010000284.1:0-5601 GCA_964509395.1 uncultured bacterium | reverse complement strand
GAGTTCTAGGCGGTGGCCAGGACCCTGGGGGGCTTGGGCACGGTGGCGCACGACCAGGGGGACCTGGCAGCGGCCAAGGAGTACCACCGCCAGGCGTTGACGCTGAAACAGAAGCTGGCGCCCGACTCGGTGGCCGTGGCCAACAGTCTGCACGAACTCGGGCTCCTGGCGCATGAGGAGGGGGACCTGCCGACGGCGCGGGCGTATCACGAGCGCGCGCTGGACATTTATCAGAGGCGCGCCCCGGACTCTCTGGACGTGGCAAACAGCCTGACCGCCTTGAGCGCCGTGCTGCACGACCAGGGCGACCTGGCGCGAGCTCGATCGCATCACCACCGTGCGCTCGCTCTCCGGGAGAAGCTGGCCCCCGGCTCGCTGGAGGTCGCGGGCAGTCTGATGGAGCTCGGGATGGTCGCGCAGGCCCAGGGGGACCTGGCGGCGGCGAAGGAGTATCACCAGCGCGCGCTCGCGCTCAAGCAAAAGTTGGCACCCGGTAGCTTCACCGTTGCGAAGAGCCTGAGCAACCTCGGCGCCGTGACCTGGGCCGAGCGGCATCTGGCCGCGGCCCGCGACTACTTCCGGCAGGCCCTGGAGATCTACGAGCAGAAGGCCCCGGACTCGCCGCGCGTCGCCGGGTTGCTAACCAACCTGGGGCTGCTGGCGTACGTGGAGGAGGACTTGCCCGCGGCACGCGCCCATCTCCGGCGCGCACTCGACGTGTACAACCGTCTGGCCCCCGATTCCCTTCCGGCGGCCGCGGCACTCCACAACCTGGGGCTGGTCGTGCTGGAATTCGGGGACCTGACGGGAGCCCAGAAGAATTTTCGAGAGGCGCTCGCGCTCAGGGAGCGGCTGGCGCCCGGCTCCCGGGACGTGGCGAGCAGCCTCGGCGTCCAGGCACTGGTCGCCCTTGGACTGGGGCGGCTCCAAGAGGCTGAGGGCTGGGCGCGCCAGGCATGGGAGCTGGAGCGCCGGCAGGCGGGCGTCGTGACGGGGGACGAGGCGCGGCGGTCGTTCGAGATCTCCGCCGCTGCCTTTGCGGCGCTGTTGATCGACCTCCAGCTCGCGCTCGGAAAACCGGAGGCGGCGTTCCTCACGCTGGAGGAGGGTCGGGCTCAGGCTCTCCAGCAGCTCTTGCTCGAGCGACACCTCGATGTGGAGGGCGCCCCCGCGGACCTGCGCTCGGCGTACCGGGCCGCGGCGATGGCCCGGGATCGTGCCGAGCAGGCCGTCTCGCGGGCGCTGGCGGCGGAGACGCGCGCCCGGCGTAGCCTCGTGGACGCGCGGTTCCAGGGGGCGGATCCGGACACGATCGCTCGCACCGAGGCGGCGGTGGAGGCCGCGCAGAAGCAGGCCGGAGCGGCTCAATCCACCTACACGGTGGCGCGGGCGAAAGCCGACCAGCTCTGGGCGGAGATCAGGGACCGCGCGCCCCGCGCCTTGCCGCCGCCGCTGAGTCTAGAGGTGGCCCGACGGAATCTCCCGCCCCGGTCGCTCTTTGTCGCGTTCTCGGTGGCCGAGGGGTTTACCGAGGCGTTTACCGCCGGCCGGGCGTTCCGCGAGTACACCAGCGTCTTTCTGCTGCGGTCTGGCGATGGTCCGGAGCCGGCGCTGACGGCCTACCGGCTCGCGCTCTCGTCCAAGGAGCTTCGGGTGCTGGCGAAGACGTTCCGGGCGCTGGTCACGGACCCGCGCTCGGACGTCGCGGCAACCGTGGCGGCAGGCCGCGAGCTCTTCACGAAGCTGTTCCCCGAGGAGGCGCGTCAGGCTGTCGAACAGGCGCAGCGGCTCGTCATCTCGCCCGACGGGCCGCTCTGGGAGGTGCCGTTTGCGGCGCTGGTGACGAACGCCCAGGGATCGCCCCGGTACCTCGGGGCCGACAAGCCGATCACGCACACCCAATCGCTGACGCTCTTCGCCCAGGCCCGGAAGGAGCCGCCCCAGCTCGCCGCCGGGAGCCCCGCCGTCGCCGTGGTGGTCGGCAACCCGGTGTTCGAGCGCCAGTCCGGGCGCATCGCGTCCACGGAAGGCCCCCGCGGCGAGCGGGGGTCCCTCTTCGGCGACGGGCGGCCGCCGGACCCCCTGCCGGGGACCCGGCAGGAAGCGGAGGAGATCGCCACGCTGTACGGGGTCGACCCGTTGATGGAGGAGCGGGCGACCGAGGCGGCGCTTCGGGCCCGGATTGAGCGCGCGGACGTGATCCACCTGGCCACCCACGGCTACCTCCACCCGGTGCGGGCGATGGCCTCGGGGGTGCTTCTGGCGGTGCCCGAGCGGGAGGCGGAGAGCGGGGAGACGGCCGACGACGGGGCGCTCCAGGCCTGGGAGATCTACAGCCAGCTCCGGTTGAAAGCCGAGCTGGTCGTCCTCTCCGCGTGCGAGACGGGGCGCGGCGAGCTCGTGCGGGGCGAGGGGGTCATCGGGCTCACGCGGGCGCTCCAGTATGCCGGGGCCCGCGCCATTGTGGCGAGCCAGTGGAAGGTCGCGGACGCGAGCACGGCGACGCTGATGGTGGCCTTCCACCGCTTCTTACGCCAGGGCGTGGGCAAGGACGAGGCCTTGCGGCGAGCCATGGCGGTGCTCCGCCAGGACGCCCGGACGGCCCATCCGTACTACTGGGGCCCGTTTTTCCTCGTTGGCGACCCGGACAACCCCAACCTGGCGTCGATGGGCGGACAAAGCGAGTCGCGATCCGGCGTGGAGGATCGTTAGGCACGGGACACCACCCTCGCCGCGGTCGGTGCGGCTGTGCGCGGGGAGATCCGTGGGGGAGGTGACGCATGAGACGGATGGTGCGCTGGAGGTCGGTCCTGTGGTCCCTCTTCGTTGTCTTCCCGGTGGCGTTCAC
The DNA here is from genome assembly GCA_964509395.1 of uncultured bacterium. GTDB lineage: Bacteria > Methylomirabilota > Methylomirabilia > Rokubacteriales > DASRDR01 > CAZDYT01. The sequence continues at coordinate 2,753 of CAZDYT010000284.1, read as the reverse complement.
CCCTCGGATGCCGCAAGCCGAGGAGCAGATTCCCCCCGCCGCATCCCAGCGCCTGGTCGGTGTGCTGGGGGGCCGACGCGCCGCCACGGAGGAAGACTGGGTCAGGGAGGCCGGAACTCGCGCCCCCTCGTCGCTCCGCGACCTGTTTCGGCAGACGGTCCGAGCGGTCCCGATCGTCCTGAGCACGGACGGGTTTGGAAGCGGCGCCGTCATCGCCGTGAATCCCGCCGAGTCCGGGGCCTGGGTCGTCACGAACCACCACGTCGTCGAGAAGCCGTTTCGCAATAACAGAGGGGGACCTGTCGTCGCCCTCGTCTTCTATGACCCGCAGCTCGCCACGGAGCCGTTTGACCCAGAACGCCTGGCGAGCTGCACCAGCCCGGCGGAGACAGGCGCGTGGTGCCAAGCCTTACGGCGCTCCATCCGAAACGCTGTCGTGACCGCTACCGACCCCGGCCGAGACCTCGCCCTTCTCCGAGTGACCAATCTGCCTGCGGGCGTCACACGGATTGAAGACACGAGGATTGACAGTGTTGAAACCGGCGACGTTGTCGCGACGATCGGACATCCTTCGGGGTTTCTCTGGAGTCTGACGACGGGTCCCGTCAGCGGCGTCCGGTCGAGGTACCCTATGGGAACCGCTCTAGGCACCGTGATCCAGACGCAAACGCCCGTGAGCCCGGGCAGCTCGGGCGGACCGTTGCTGACGCTGGAGGGGCGCCTGGCCGGGGTGATCTCGTGGAGTCTCTCGGAGGCCCAAGGACTGAATGTCGCCATCGCGATCAACGAGGTGCAGGCGTTTGCCTCGCGGTTCCGCGCGCGCTGAGGGGAGCGGCCCAGGATCGAGCGCCCGGGCTCGAGTCGGCGGGCTGGTCTGAGCTGAGAGGTCTCCCACAAACTCCGGGCCAGGGTCGGAAGGAGGCGGGCGGTGGGCCATGTCAACGCGACAGGTGCAGAGGGGCATGCTTGCCCTCGTGCTCGCCGCCCTCCTCCTGGGCGGGGCGTACGGACCCGTGAGGGCCGAGGCCCCAGGGCGGGAGCCCGAGGGTTTTGGCTTGATCGTGACGATCGATCGGCCTGACTACGGTCCCGGGGACGAGATCGTGGTCACCCTCGAGGCGGTCAACGGGACCGCGGATCCCGTGACGTTCTATTTCCCGACCAGCCAGCGGTATGACCTGGCGATCATGGACGAGCAGGGCCGGGAGCTCTGGCGGTGGTCAAAGACCCGGGTGTTTGCCATGGTGCTTGGCGAGGAAACGCTCGGGCCTGGCCGGCCTCGTCTCGCCTACCGGGAACGCATCCGGATCTCGCTGCCGGCCGGCCGCTATTGGCTCGAGGGTGCCCTGACCGACCGTGACCGCTCCCTGGCGGGGAGCGTTCGGCTTGTGGTTCGGTGAGGTCATGCGGGTACCGCGCGATCCGGCGGTCAGGCCGCCGGAGTCGGTGTGAGTTCGGGAGGGAGAGATGGACAAGCCACCGAAGGACGTCGGGGTCGGCGGGCGGCCGCGGGCCGCCGATGAAAAGTTCTGCGAATCCTGCGGGCAGATCGTCAAGGTCACGGCCGCGGCGTGCCCCCACTGCGGGGTTCCCCAGCGGGGGGCCGTGAGCAAGAGCGCCCTCCTGCTGATTACTTTCCTTCTGGGCTCGATGGGAGGCCACAAGTTCTACCTGAGGAGATACCGGCAGGCCGTGGTCTACCTCCTGTTCAGTTGGACCGGCATTCCCGCCTTGCTCGCGCTGATCGAATTCATCACGTATGCCTTCACGAAGGAGGACCGCCTCCGGGCCAAGTATCCCGCCGGCGTCTCGATGCGGCCGGTCGTGATTCTCGCGTGTGCCGTCGGGGGTTTCGTCCTCCTGAGCGTAGCGGCTGCGGTGGCGATCCCGCTGTTCCTCGGTCGGGGCGCGCGCGCGTACGAGGCGGCCCTCAAGGCCGAGCTGGAGAATGTCGTCAGGGCGGAGCAGATCTACTTTCAGGAACACAACACCTACACCGGCGACCTCGGAGCCCTCGCCTATGAGCCAGGGGTGCCGGACGTCGTGATCAGAATCCTCAGCGCCGACCCGCAGTGCTTCCAGGTCGAAGGGAGCCATCCGCGGCTGAGGCAGCCCCTCTCGGCCGACTGTCACGGCGTGAAGGCTGGTCGCGACTGAGTCCGGGAGGACGGCGACTCCTGGCATGGCGGGTCGCCACGCCCGAGTGACGGAGCAGCGCTTGGCGGCCGTCCGCGTCGCCGTCATGCCGAGGGCGGGACAGCGTTGATCCACGCGGCATGGCGGGATGCTGACAACGTGCGGGCGTTAGCCACGCTAGCGTAACTCACGGGGCCGCGCTCAGCGACGAAGCCGGAACCTGCCGAAGCTTGAACCCCCTTCGATGTCGCGGGGCGGGTCAAGCCGACCCCCGCCGCCCGACTCGCGCTGCGGGGTATCGTCGAGCGCGACTGGGCTCAGACTCGCGGCCAGAACGGCTGGGTGAGGACGGCCCCGCGCCGCTCGACCGGCGCGCGGGCGATGTGGAGGGCGGGAAGCACACCGAGGCCTGCAGACTTCAAGCCCCCACTTGGGTTGCGGCCGCCAGGCCGCGTTGGGAAAGCTCCTCGGCGGCTGAGGCGGCCCTCCTACCCGTCACGCGCCCTTTTGCGCCGATCCCGCGGGAGTTGTCCGCGCGCCTTGACCGAAGCGCTCCGTCAGCTTCTGTCGGCGGCCGTGGCCCGAGAGGTCACGGCTTCGCGCGCGCCGGCCGGCCG
>CAZDYT010000283.1:0-5629 GCA_964509395.1 uncultured bacterium | reverse complement strand
TCCAGGCCGCCGTACGACGTGAGCGCCTGGGGCACGAACTGGATCGTGAGATCGCCCTTGACTACCCGTCGCAAGCTCGCTACGCTCAAGCGCATCAGAGGGGCCTCCTGTGTGTTGGGAGTGACGTGGGCATGTCCTCCCTTAAGACCGCACAGGGAGCCTCTCTGATTCACGTCCATCACCATTTCATGCCGCGGTTATTTTCCGTTTGGGGTTAGCCCTAAACGGCAAATAAATTAGGCGGCCAGATGTTGAGCGATCTGCCCATAGAGCGACTCTGTTGCAGGGTTCTGGGAGAGGCGAAGCACCTGGCGACCCCCGATCCGGGTCAGCCGCCCCGCACGGGCGACCAGGAGGAACCGCAGCGTGCGCATGCTGCGGAAGAGATACGCGTAGGTCCGCTTGCGGGATCGGGGCTTGGGTTCGGCCAGGGTGTTGAGCTGGAAGCTGCGGATCAGGTTGTGGGCGAGGATGCTCAGTTGCTGCCAGGCGCTGTTGGCCGCGTAGTGCTTCGTCGGGACCACGTCGAGGGCGAACTCGCCCTTGAGTTCGGCGAAGGTCTTCTCCTGCGCCCCGCGCCCACAGGCGAACGCCCAGAGGGCGGCCAGTCCGAGCGACAGGTTGGTGGCCACGGCGGAGTACTCGTAGTGCCCGTCGTCGGGGGTGAACAGATCCAGCTGGAAGTTCTTGCGGGTCTGGTGGGCGACGTGCTTGCGGTACAGGACCACGCGCAGCCGGAGGTTGTGCCACTGCGGGATCACCAGCTCGGTCTCGTGACCGGTCACGCCGGGGGCCACCGGCTGCCACCGCTGGCAGGCGGCCGCGATCGCCTTGAGCGGCAACCAGGCCCAGTATCCCACCTTGATCGCGTACCCGCAGTCTCGGGCGGTCAGGAGCTGCAGAATCCCGCGCTGGAAGAAGGCCGCGTCCATGCGGAACTCCAGGGCCAGGCGCCGGCCGAACCGGACGCGCAGGTCGTCGATGATGTCGCGCAGGAAGGGGACCGCCTGCTTGGAGTCGTGCACGTTGCCGGGCCGGTTCTTCAGGCGGAGGATGTGCCCGGTCTGGGCGACGTGGGCGAGCAGCGGATAGTAACTGGGGTCCTTTCGGTGGTGCGGGTTGAAGCCGCGGAAGGCCCAGCCGACCGTCGCCCCCGTCCGGATGACGGAGCCATCCACGTCGATCGTCAGGCGGGGCAACTCCAGGCGGGCGAGCGCCTCCGTCACGAGATCGCGGTTGAGCGCCACCAGCGGCGCCAGGGTCTCCTGCGTGAACTGCCGCAGCCAGTTCGCCATGGTCCGCCGCGTTGGCAGCCGGGCCAAGCCGCAGAAGCGGGCCACCAGCGGGTCCCCGCTCAGGAAGCGCAGGTGCTCCAGCCGCCGGCCGCCGACGTAGAACAGGGCCAGCAGCACCAGGCCGAGCCGGGCACTGCCGTAGTCGCTGTGCAGCCCCGCGAACGCCTGGCGCAACCGCGCGCCCAGGTTGATCCGGCGCAGATAGCGCCCCAGCAACTCCAGGCCGCCGTACGACGTGAGCGCCTGGGGCACGAACTGGATCGTGAGATCGCGCTTGACCACCCGCCGCAAGCTCGCTACGCTCAACCGCATCAGAGGGGCCTCCTGTGCGAGAGGGAGTGCATTGGCGTGCTCTCCCTTAAGAGCGCATTGGAGGCCCCTTTGATTCATGTTCCTCGCACGTTCACGTCGCGCTTATTCGCCGATTGGGGTTTACTGTCGGTGGTTCGAATCCGGTTGCGTCTGGGTTGCGTCCTGTGCCAGGCTGTGGCACGTTTTGCAAGATGGGGGTCTCGAAGTATTCGATACTTGGCATCCACGATGATTTCTTCTGGAAGTTCCGCCCAGCGCCGAGTGGGTGAGGCCCTGACGCGCGGCGCGCTCTCGAGAGCGAGGGCCGCTCGGCCGGGGAAGAGGGCGCGCAGGAAGGTCCGGACGCCGAGCACGAGCATCATCGGGACTTCTCCGGCGTGACAGGGGCCTGGCCGGCCCGGCGGGCGCTTGACCGCCTTCCCGACTCCGCCTAGACTTCCTGCAAGCCGTGAGAGCCGCGTGCCACGTCCGTGATGAGATCGGACTCGATGCTGCTCGGATGGGCGGCCGCCGCGCAGGGCGGCGCCGGGACGACAGCGCCGACTCCAAGGGAGGACTCGACATGAGCGTCGACAAGAGGCGAATAGTGCCGATGACCGTCGGGATGCTCCTGAGCGTCCTCGTGTCGGTGGGCCCCTTGGGGACCGCGCCGCCGGCCGCGGCCCAGCCCACCAAGTTCAAAGAAGCGCCCATGCTGGCCGAGCAGGTCAAGGCGGGCAAGCTCCCGCCCGTGGAGAAGCGCCTCCCCGAGACCCCGCTGGTCATCCCCGTCGTCGAGCGCACCGGCCAGTACGGCGGCGTCTGGCGGCGCGCCTTCCTCGGCCCCGCCGACTACAATAACTACGTCCGGGTCGTCTACGACGCCCTCGTACGCTTCTCCCCGGACGGCGCCAAGATCGAGCCGAAAGTCGCCGCCGGCTGGGAGTCGTCGAAGGACTTCAAGTCGTGGACCATCAAGCTCCGGAAGGGGGCCCGGTGGTCGGACGGCGCCCCGTTCACGGCGGATGACATCCTGTTCTGGTACAAGGACGTCGTCCTGAACAAGGACCTCATGCCGGTCATCCCGGCGTGGATGCGGAACGCCGACGGCACGCCGGCCTCGGTCGAGAAGGTGGACGCCAGCACCGTGCGCTTCACCTACAAGCAGGCCGCCACGCTGTTCCTGACCGCGCTGGCCAACCAGGACGGCGGGGACCGGACCTACGCCGTCTTCCTGCCGGCCCACTACCTGAAGAAGTTCCATCCCGGCTACACGAAGAAGGAGGAGGTCGAGAAGCTCGTGCAGGCGGCGGGCTTCAAGACGTGGACCGAGCTCTTCGCCGCGCGGAACGCGCCGTTCGAAAACCCGGAGCGGCCGACGATGGCCGCGTGGGTGCCGGTGACCCGGGTGAGCGACCAGGTGTTCACCCTCCGCCGCAACCCCTACTTCGTCGCCGTGGACCCGGACGGGAACCAGTTGCCGTACATCGACGAGGTGCGGTTCACCTTCTTCGCCGACATCCAGGCGCTGAACCTGGCCGCGATCGCCGGCGAGCTGGACATGCAGGAGCGGCACATCCAGATGACGAACTATCCGGTCTTCAAGGAGAACGAGAAGACCGGCAAGTACCGGGTCATCACCTGGCCGACGTTCGGTGGCGCCGACGCGGTGGTCGCGTTCAACCAGTCCTACAAGGCCGACCCGGACGTCGCCCGGCTCCTCGCGACGAAGGAGTTCCGGATCGCGCTCTCCTACGCGATCAACCGCGACCAGATCAAGGAGTCGGTCTTCCTCGGGCTGGGCGAGGCGCGCCAGGGCGTGCCCGCGCCGTGGCACCCGTACTTCCCCGGGGACGAGTGGGCGAAGAAGTACACGCAGTACAAGCCGGACGAGGCCAACAAGCTGCTGGACGGGATCGGCCTCACCCATCGGGACGCCCAGGGCATCCGCCTCTTGCCGAGCGGCAAGCCCGTGACGATCGAGCTCAGCGTGGTGCCGGCCTTCGCGGCGTGGCCCGACACCGCCCAGCTCATCGCGAAAGACTGGGAGAAGGTCGGGGTCAGGACCGTCGTGCAGCTCCGGGAGCGGGCGCTTCACTTCAAGATGCGCGACGCCAACGAGCTGCAGACGGAGATGTGGAACGAGGACACCACCGCGTTCCCGTACACCGGCAACGCCAAGGTCGACGTGCGCACCTCTCCGATCCTGACCACGGGGCCGCTCTTCAAGCAGTGGTACGAGACGAAGGGCAAGGAAGGCATGGAGCCCCCGGCCCCGATCAAGAGGATCGTCGAGCTGGTGGACACCGCGCGGACGGTCGGCCCCGACGGGCAGATCAAGGCGGCCCAGGAGATCTTCCGGATCTGGGCCGACAACCTCTACGAGATCGGGACCGTGGGCCTGACCCCCATGGTGCAGGGCGTCGTCGTGGCCGGGACCCGCTTCCGCAACGTGCCGACGGCCCTCGGGAACGACTGGCCCCTCCGGAGCCCGGGCAACGCCCGCACCGAGCAGTTCTTCTTCGCGAGGTAGGATCTTCGGAGGGGGCCTCGACGGCCCCCTCCGAGCTCTCCCCCGGGCGAGGGTGCGCGGGCGAAGCCCGCGGGCGGAGTGGAACACCAACCCTCGGTGGTCGTGCGATCGGTGGCGCCCGGTCACCCCACAGGCTCATGGCCTCGCGCGCCCTCCGGCGGGGCCGGGCGCGGGGTGGACGGCAGCGAAGCGTGACCGGCGATGACCCGATACGTCCTCCAGCGCCTCGTCCTCCTGCCCCTCCTCCTGTTCGTCTTCTCGGTCACCGTCTTCGCCATCGTCCAGGCGCCGCCCGGCGACTTCCTGACCGCCTACGTGGCGACGCTGGCGTCGTCCGGGACCTCCATCAGCGCCGAGCACCTCGAGGCCCTCCGGCGGGAGTACGGGCTCGACCAGCCGCTCTACGTGCAGTACCTCAAGTGGATGCGGAACGTCCTTGGGGGCAACCTCGGTCTGTCGCTCGAGTACCAGCGCCCCAACACGGAGCTGATCGGGGAGCGGCTGGTGCTGACGGTGGTGCTGGCGGTCCTGTCGTTCGTCTTCACCTGGGTCGTCGCCATCCCGGCCGGGATCTTCTCGGCCACGCACCAGCGGTCGTTCCTGGACTACGTCTTCACGGTCCTGAACTACGTCGGCGTCGCCACGCCGAACTTCATGCTCGCGCTGATCCTGATGTGGATCGCGTTCGCGTACTTCGGCATCGGCGTCACCGGGCTCTTCTCCCCCGACTTCGTCGAGGCGTCGTGGAGCCTCGCGCGCGTGATCGACCTCCTCGAGCACATCTGGCTGCCGGCCGTGGTCCTCGGCATCGCCGGCACGGCCCGGCTCACCCGGGTGATGCGGGCGAACTTGCTGGACGAGCTCAACAAGCCCTACGTCACGACCGCCCGGGCGAAGGGGCTTTCAGAGTGGCGCCTGGTCCTCCGCTACCCCGTGCGGCTGGCCCTGAACCCGCTGGTGAGCACGATCGGCTGGTACCTGCCGGCGCTCTTCTCCGGCAGCCTCATCGTCGCGACGGTGATGAACCTGCCCAACATCGGCCCGCTCCTGCTCCGCGCGCTCATCAACCAGGACATGTACCTGGCCGGCAGCATCCTGCTCATCTACTGCTTCCTGACGATCGTCGGCACCCTCATCTCCGACATCCTGCTCGCCTGGCTCGACCCCCGCATCCGCATGGAGGACGCCTGACGTGGCCGCGGGACTGCCCGAGCCGGCGCGCCGGGCGCCCCTGGCCGCCGGGATCCCGGAGTCGGTGGTCGGCCCGTCGGCCGCCGAGGAGCGGATCTCGGTCGCGTCGAACTGGACGCTGGTTTGGTGGCGCTTCCGGAAGCACCGCCTGGCCCTCCTGAGCGCGGTCGTGCTGGTCGGCCTCTACGCGGTCGTCCTGTGCCCCGACTTCTTCAGCACGCAAGACCCCGAGTTCACGGACGCGCGTCTGGCGTTCATCCCGGTGCAGCGTCCGCACCTCTTCGAGGGCGGGCGATGGAGCCCCTGGGTCCCGGCGGTG
>CAZDYT010000282.1:0-5649 GCA_964509395.1 uncultured bacterium | reverse complement strand
GCCTCCACGGCTCCCGCGCTCCGCGTGTCGGCCCACGAGTAGAGCGGCGTCGAGGCGCGGCCGTCGTCACGGACCCCGAGGAGCGTGTGCCAGAAGGTGCTGATCGCGACGGCGGCCACTCCCTCGGCCCGCGGTCCCAGATCCGCGAGGAGCCCGTCGAGCGCCTCCGCGGTCAGCTCGAGGAGCCGGTCGGCGTCGATCTCGACACCGCCGTCGGGCGTCGCGCTCGGCTCGTAGCCGAGCTGGCGTTTCCTTCCCAGCGCGCGCCCGCGCGCATCGAAACAGAGCGCGCGGACCGAGGAGGAGCCGACATCGAGCGTGACGACGAACGGTGGCTCGGCGGAGGGCGTCACCGGCATCGCGGTCATCGTAGCAGGCCACCCGAGGAAAGACCAGCGAGGCGACGTACAATGGGGTGAGGCGCGCCGCCATGTCCGCTCCGGTCGATCTCGCCGCGCTCCTTCGAGCCGCCGGGGACGCGATCGTCGTCGCCGATCCCGAGGGACTCATCCGCCTCTGGAACCCGGCCGCCGAGCGGATCTTCGGCTTCACGGCCGAAGAGGCCTTGGGCCGCTCCCTCGACCTGATCATCCCCGAGCGCTTCCGCGCCCGGCACTGGGCCGGCTACCGAGAGGTGATGCGGACCGGCCAGACCCGCTACGGCAGCGAGGTCCTTCGCGTCCCCGCCGTCGGGAAGGACGGCCGGCGGATCTCGATCGCCTTCACGGTCGCGCTCCTCACGGACACGCGCGGGCGCGTGACGGGGATCGCCGCTCTCGTCCGCGACGAGACGCGCCGCTGGGAGGAGGAGCAAGCGCTCCGGCGCCGCCTCGCCGCGCTGGAAGCCGAGCGTCCCCCCTCCTCCTGAGCGTCGGCACCCACGGCCCTCGCCATCACGGTTCGGTGGAGCTCGTCGAGATCGCCGAGGGCTGGTTCTGGATGGGCTGGGAAGCCGGCCTCCCCGGCGAGCGGCCGCGCCACCGGGTCCGGGTGGACCGGTTCGGCGCCGCGGTGCATCCCGTGACGAATGCGGCCTATGCCGAGTTCCTCGCCGCGACGAAGGCTCCGCCGCCGCCGTTCTGGGGCGTCGAGCGCTTTGACCATGCCACGCAGCCCGTCGTCGGCGTGAGCTGGGAGGACGCGTCGGTGTACTGCGCGTGGCTGGCCGGGATCACGCGGCGCCGCTACCGGCTCCCGACCGAGGCCGAGTGGGAGAAGGCCGCGCGCGGCGGGCTCGACGGCGCCCGGTACCCCTGGGGAGACGCGCCGCCCGAGGCGGTGTTCCCCGGCGTGCGCCGCCCGTTACCCGGGCCGCCGCCGGTCGGCGCCGGCCCCGCCAACGGCTTCGGGCTCACGGACCTCTCGGGCTGCGTCCACGAGTGGTGCCTCGACTGGTACGACGACGGCTACTACGCGGTCGCGCCGGAGCACAACCCGCCGGGGCCCGCGAGCGGGACGCGCCGGGTCTCGCGCGGCGGCGCCTGGCGCCACCAGATCCCCTGGAGCCCCGTGGCGCACCGCTCGAGCCTCCCGCCGCACCTCCGCTACTCCGACTACGGCTTCCGCGTGGTGCGGGTCGACTGAGCCGGGACCGGCTCTACTCCCGGACGAGCGTGAGGTCGGCTTCGAGCTGGATGTCGTTGGAGAGTTTCAGGAAGAGAATCTGAGGGATCTGCATGCCGTGGTTGGTGAACGACGTCTTGAACGTCGCCTTGACCCGCAGATTGTCGCTGCTGAACCCGAACCGCCGCTGAGTCTCCAGCTGCTCGGGCGTCAGCCTGAGGTAGGTGATGCGGGTCTCCGCGATCGTCTCGACCGGCTTCCCTTTGATGGTGAGAGTCCCCTTGATTTTGGCGGGCATCTCCCGCCCGGGCTCGAGCGGCCCCCCGATCTCCACGCCCGCGATCTCGAACACGGCAAACCTGTTCGCGTCGATGTCCGTGTCGAGATACTGCTTGCCCCGCATGTCGGCGTCGCGCTTGTCGATCCCCGTCCTCAGGGCGGTGAGATCGACGCGGATGGTGCCGAGGGCGGCCTGCGGCTTGGCGGGGTCGACCAGCACGCTCCCGGTCACGGCCGACCCGGCAGCGGTTCCGACCACCGTCTCCAGCGGGGCCTCCGTCTTGAAGGTAGCGCTCGAGTACCGCAAGACCTTGAAGGCGAGTAGATCGGCCGCGGCGGGGAGCGGCGCGAGCACCAGCGTGACCGCCACGAGCGAAAGGGCTGCCGTTGATCGCGTCATCGCGTCTCCTCGTGCCTGAATCCTGGATCACGGCCTCACGGCCGCACAGACCGACAGTATACGGGTTCGCGTCGAGCGCAGTCAAACGGGCGCTTGGCCTCTCGAGAGTGAAAACCCGGCGCCGAAGGGCCTCTTGACAGCGTTCGGAGGCCGGGCATAGAGTCCCTCCAGCGCGTGCCAGCCTGCGAGGTCCTGCTCCGATCACCCTGGAGGCGGCGCGCATGGACGGCGCCGGGGGAGATCCGGGTCGCTCGCCACCGCCGTGATGATCCTCTTTCTCGGATCCTGGAACGACGCGCGCTACCGCGCCGAGCGGGCGTGCCAAGACGAGCTCCGGACGCGCCCCGGGGGAATCGCGCGCACCGACCCTGAGGGGGGAGGGAGGGAACCATGGAACCACCACGACTGACGCCGCGGGAGATCACGGAGCTCCAGCAGTACGTGGGATACGGCTCGGCGTGGCTCGGACCGGTGCTGGTCGCCGGCCAGGGCTGTCGCGTCACGGACATCGACGGGAAGTCGTACATCGACTGCACGGCGCAGGCCTGGACGCTGGCCCTCGGCTACAACCACCCGGAGGTGATGGAAGCGGCGCTGGCGCAGATCCGGACCCTCCCCCACGTCCGCGCCGGGTTCCCGACGATCCCGCGCCTCCGCCTCGCCAAGCGTCTGGCCGACCTCTGCCCGGGCCGGCTCAACCGTGTGACCTATGCCCCGACCGGGTCGCTCGGGATCGAGGCCGCGCTGAAGCTCGCGCTGATCAACCGGCCCGGCGCCCATCGGTTCGTCACCTTCTACCACGCCTATCACGGGAACACGTTCGCGACGATGGCGGCCTCGTGGAGCCCGACCCGGACGCCGGGGGAGTTCGGCCCGGGGGTGAAGTTCCTCCCGTTCATGCACAACTTTGTCCGCGTGCCGAACGCCTACTGCTACCGCTGCCCGCGGCGGGCCGCCCACCCCGACTGCCACGCCGAGTGCGCCGCGCCGCTCCGCGACACGGTCGCGAAGGGCGTGGACGGGCCCGTCGCCGCCGTCCTGCTCGAGCCGGTCCAGGGCAACGGCGGCCAGATCCCGTTCCCGGCGCCGTTCCTCCAGGAGGTCCGCCGGATCTGCGACGAGTTCGGCATCCTGCTGATCTTCGACGAGATCCAGACCGGATTCGGCCGCACCGGGCGCATGTTCGCCGCCGAGCTCCTGGGCGTGACGCCCGACATCATGGTGCTGTCGAAGGCCCTGGGCGGGGGGTTCCCGCTGGCCGCCGCCGTGGCCGACGACCGGCTCAAGCAGTTCGAACCCACGGGCGAGGATGTCTATACGTTCGGCTCGAACCCGGTCGCGCAGGCGGCGGCGCTCAAGGTGATCGAGATCCTCGAGCGCGACCGGATCCCCGAGCGGGCGGCGCGGATGGGGGCGCTCCTCACCCGCGGGCTCCGGGCCCTCCAGGCCGAATACCCCCAGATCGGCGACGTCCGCGGCCCGGGGCTCTTCGTCGGCGTCGAGCTGGTGAAGGACCCGGTGACGAAGGTCCCCGCGCCCGCCGAGGCCAAGCGGATCGCGGACGAGGCGATGACGCGCGGCGTGATCCTGGCGACCGCCTCGGCCCTCCCCAACGTCGTCAAGCTGAAGCCGCCGCTCATCATCGAGGAGGCCGAGATCGACACGGTGCTCAGCGTCCTCGCCGACTGCCTGAAGGTCGCCTTCCCTGCCGGCTGAGTCGTGTCCCTCTCCCCTCGGGAGGGAGAGGGTCAGGGGAAGATATCCTCCGGCAGAAAGGCGGAGACCACGAAGTTGGGGGTATCCACCACGTTGTTGATCTTCAGGTCGACGGCCACGCTGCAGATGACGTACGCTTGCTCTGGGCTGAACCCCCTCTCCCGGAGCAGGTCGATCATGTTCAGCACGGCGTTTCGACAGGCCAGATTGAGATTCTCACCTTCGTTGACCCCCCTCTCGTCGACGGGCATGCCCATCGTGGCGATGAACCTCTGGGGCACGGCCCACCGCGGATCCCCGAAGTAGTCGCTGCGCTGGAATCTCGGCCAGCGGATGTTGCGCCGCTCGGCCTCGGCGCGATGCACGCGGAAGCGCACGACGCACGTGGCGCCCATCTCCACCGCCGTCAGGCACACCTCCCCATCGCCCTGGGCAAAGTGGGCATCTCCGGTCGAGTAGAGCGCTCCCTCGACGGCCACCGGAAGGAACAGCTTGGCGCCTTTGGTCAGCTGTTTCACGTCGAAGTTGCCGCCGTTCTCTCGGGGCGGGACCGTGCGGAGCCCGCGCGTCGCGGCGGGACCGGAAGACGGCACGGCGGCGTCCGGGTCCGGCGGAAAGACGAGCCCGCCCCGCGCGAGGAGATCGGCCTCGCGCTTGGTCCACGCCTCGACCTGCTGCGGCGACGGCGCGACCCCGGAGACGCCCATGAACGGAGCTCCCGGGACGCGGACGCCCGGCACCTGAGGCGATGTCGCCCACCCGTCCGCGATGGTCCAGTGGACCAGGAACGGCGTGGCCATCACATCGCGAAGGAAACCCAAGCCTGGCAGGATGCAGGAGAAGCCCCAACGCTGCGGAAGGATGTCCCGAAATTCGACTTCGAGGAGGTCACCGGGGCGGGCGCCTTTGACCGAGACGGGTCCCCTCAGCGGGTGAATCGCCCCGGCCGGGAATGTGGCAAAGTCCGCCACGGTGGTGCCCGGCGCCATGTAGCCGTCGGCCGCGTCCCGGGTCTCCAGCGCCACTTCTTCACCCTCTTCCACCTCGAGAACGGGCTGGATTTCGGGATGCCAGCGGTTGTGCCCCGTCTCTGGTTCGTCACCCAGATGTCTGCTTCGATCGATCTTGAGGCTTTTCAACGTTCGTCCTCCTCTCGGCGTCGGGCCCAAAGCGAAGACGTACCTGTTCGGGATCTCGCTCGTCCTGCTCGCGCTTCGCCCGCCACGGCCTCACGGGAACTGAGCCGGCTCGGCCCCGGACTCGGGCTCATACCCCGCGCACCGAAGACGCGGCAGCGGCGGGTACTTCGGGTAGGCGGGGTCGGTCTCCGCGCGCCGGCAGCGGAAGAAGACGGCACCCCGGGCGCTCGTGACCCGCCGCGCCCACTGGCAGTCCCCGCAGAGACCCACCCGCACCCGCTCGGACCGGTCCGACGGCTCGCCCGAGGGCACTGCTACGGCGCCGGGCGGTGCCAGGCCATCCCGCCCGTGTGCCAGAAGCAGACGACATCGTCAGGGCCGAAGGCGCCGCGGCGGATGAGGTCGAGGAGGCCGGCCGCCGCCTTGGCGCTGTACGTCGGGTCGAGGGGTATCCCCTCGAGCCGGGCGAAGAGCCGCGTGGCCTCCTCGGAGGCGCCTGTCGGGATCCCGTAGCCCTCCCCCACGTAGTCGTCGAGGACCTCGATCGCGTCA
>CAZDYT010000281.1:3092-5650 GCA_964509395.1 uncultured bacterium | reverse complement strand
CAGCAGGGTGCAGAACTCGCCCGCTCCGATCGCAAGATCGACGGCCGTCACCGCCACGACCTCGCCGAACCGCTTTTCGACTCCCCGAAGCTCGACGGTCTTGCCCGACCGCAAGATTTCTGGACTCATCGCCGCTTCTGGGCTATCAAGCGCACGCCCAGGACGCCGAACGACACGAGGATCAACAGCCCGGCGACCGCGGTGATCGTCGGGTCAATCTCATGCGCCACGCCCTCGTACATTAGCTTGGGCAGCGTCCGGGAGTGGATGTCCGTGAGAAAGATCGCCAGGATCACATCGTCGAACGACGTGATGAATGCGAATACCGCTCCCGCTAGAATCCCTGGGAGGAGGTGCGGCAGCATCACTCTCCGAAACATGCGAGCCCAGCTCGCGCCGAGGCCCAGCGCCGCGAGCTCGAGATTCCGGTCAAAACTCTTGAACGAGGCTCGGACGGTAAGGAAGACGAACGGGAGGCCGAGCAGGGCGTGGCCCACGGCGAGGCCGACCTTCGTGCCCACCAGCCCGATCGGGGCATAGAAATAGTAGAGCGCGACCGCCACTACGATGGTCGGCACGATGATGGGTAGGATCAAAACCCCTTCGATCACTGGGCGGAATCGTCTTGGGATCAGGCTCGTTCCCAGCGCGGCCGAGGTCCCGAGCGCCGTTGCCAGGGGTACGGCGATGGCCGCCACCTCGAGGCTGTTGCGGAACGCGCCCCACCACTTCGGCGTCTGCATGAGGTTCGCATACCAGCGCCAGCTGTAGCTCGGCGGTGGGAACACCAGGAACGGCGAGCGACTGAAACTCATGGGAAACACCATGACGATAGGCGCGACCAGGAACACCACTACACCCAGCGCGACGGCAACCGTCACCCACCCGCCGGCCGAGCGGCGGTAGCGGCCCTCGCGCCTCGCCCCCAGGGTCTCTCCGAGGCCGCCGGCACCCCCGAACCCGCCCCACAGCCGGTCGAGCCCGAATGTTCGCTGGAATACCCAGAAGATCATGAGGGTCGCAGCGACGAGCGTCACCGAGAGTGTGGCCGCCATCCCCCAGTCCAGCTGCTCCTGCAAATGGAACTGGATCATCATCGAGATCATGGTCTGTCGCGGCCCGCCCAGCAGTGCCGGCGTGATGTAGTAACCGATGGCACTCATGAAGACGATGAGCGCGCCGGCGACGACGCCGGGAGCCGTCAGCGGACCCAGGATACGCGTAAAGCTCCGAACAGACCCCGCGCCGAGGCTTTCCGCGGCCAGGAGGAGATTGAGGTCGACCGCCCGGAACGCCGCATAGAGCGGGAACACGATGAAGGGCATCAGCACGTGGATCATGCCGATCAGCACGCCGGACAGATTGAACACGAAGGGGATCGGCTGCTCGACGAGGCCCGTCGAGGTCAGGATCGTGTTCAGCACGCCCTGCTTCTGGAGCAGAATGATCCACGCCGTGGTCCGAACCAGGGCGCTTGTCCAAAAGGGCAGCAGGACCAGAAACGTCAACACCATCCCAGCTCGGGGCCGTACGGTCGCCAACAAGTACGCCAACGGATATGAGGCAATCACGGCACCGACTGTGACCAGCCCCGAAATGACGAAGGTGTTGATCAACGGCTGGCGATAGGCCGGTGTGGTGAACACCCGAAGGTACAGCCCGAAAGGCGTGCCCTGACCGAGGAGGGTATATCCGAGAAGCAGCACGATCGGCCAGACGAGGAGCCCCGCGATGACGACCAGGACCGGAAGCAGCGCGCCCCAGGCGCCCCAGGGGGCGGAGGCGAGACCCCCGACCGCCCTGCGCTTCGTGGTCGTCAAGGCGCCCGCCTGGCTCATGTCACGAACAGTTCCCGGGGGTAGTTGGTCAGCCGCTCGTAGCCCGCGGGCGTGATCGCAATCGTCTCGGAAAACCCGAAGCTGCTGGCGAGGACGTAGGTGTGGAAGGTCATGCCGACCTCAAATCGCCAGGTGCAGCCGGGCGCCGCTTCCAGGGTCTCCCCACCCGATGGCGGGAGCAGCAGGCCGATCGAGTAGAAGGTCTTGTTCGTGTACGTCTTGGCCAGCCCTGCGCCCAGGACCCCTTCGCGGTAGATGCGGTCCGGAATCGCGGCAGCGATCCCCGGTGCCACCTCCGCAAGTGCCCGATCCTGGACGGCGATCAGGTGTTCGGCCAGCTCACGATCGGCGGCGGAGGCGCGGCCCACCTTGAGGGTCCGCATGAACCGGGCGTGATAATGCCGGACACACGGCGTACACTCGAGCTGGACGGTGTCGCCCTCATCGAGCTCACGGTCGGAATAGCCCCCGTGGAGGTGAAACGCCCGCTCCCCCGAGGAGAGGACGCCGGGACCGGGCAGGTCGCTGCCCGCCCGGACCATCGCCGCACAGATCTCGGCGGCGAGCTCGCGCTCGCTTGTTCCGGCGCGAGCAGCCACGCGACCTGCGGCCATGCCTGCTTCGGCGGCTCTCCCTGCCCGCCGCTGGTAGGCGATCTCGGCCGGCGACTTGATGAAGCGGAGCCGGGCCACGAGATCACTCGTGTCGACCAGCTGGAGG
>CAZDYT010000281.1:0-3082 GCA_964509395.1 uncultured bacterium | reverse complement strand
GGGCCTCCCGCAACGCCTCGTAGCGCTGAGCGTTGAGCTGCCACGCCGACATCTCAACGCCGCAGCGGGCGGTGGGACCAACGGTCCGGCGGATGAACGCCGCCGCCGCAGCACTCCGATCCTCCCCGTCGCTCCAGAGGCCTCGGTCGGCGAACACACAGGTCGTGTCGAGATAGTACTGCTCGACGTCCCGACAAAAGATCGAGGGGTCGGCGCGCGCCGGGACAATCGCGAACTGAAACGTCGAGTAGCCGCGCGTGAAGAACCCCGTCAGATACGTGACACTCTCGGGCTGGAATGCGAGCAGCGCGTCTAGGCCGAGCCGTTCGAGCTCGGCCTGGACGCGGCTGACTCGCCCGAGGTATTCATCGCGCGCGAACCACGCATTCGGCGCCATCCAAGTGCGCCGGGCCGTGAGTCTTACTTCTGGATCAGCGCCTGATAGCGCTCCAGCATCGCGTTGTTGTTCTTGTCCCACCAGGCAATATCCAGGAAGAGGGATTTCGCCAGGTTCTCCGGCGACGACGGGAGGATGGCCCATCGATCCTTCGGGATCAGCTTCCACGCCTCCGGGGTCGTCGGGCCATAGGCGACATACTTGTAAAACTCGGCCTGGGCCTTCGGTGCCACCATGTAATTGAGGAACTTCACCGCGGCGTCCTTGTTCTTGGCGCCCTTCACGACCATGAAAAAGCCGAGCTGCGCGATGGCGCCATCCCACTCCATCTTGATGGGCAGCCCCTCATCGATGCCAGTCTGGAAGCGGCCGTTCCACCCAAGCGCCATGACGGCATCACCGCTGCCGAGAAGCTGAACCGGCTGGGCCCCGCTGCGCCACCACTGGACGACGTGCGGTTTGAGCGCTTCGAGCTTCTGGAGCGCCCGCTCGAGACCCTCCGGCGTACTGAGTACCTTGTATACGTCCTTCCGATCCACACCGTCGGCCAAGAGCGCCGCCTCGAGCACGGTCTGTGGCCGGTCGTAGACGGTGCGCTTGCCCGGGAACTTCTTGACATCGAAGAAGTCGGCCCACGTCCTGGGCTGAGGCTTGCCATCGGGGAACGCCTTTTTGGAGAAGGCCAAGACGGTGGAAAAGATCTCAGACGGCGCCCCATACTTGTAGCGCGCGGCCTCCGGATAGGACTTGCTCATGTCAACGCCATCCAGCGGCTCAAAGAGCCCGGCCGCCACGCCCTGCATGAGCGTGGCGCCGCCGCCCGTCACGACGTCCCAGGACACGGTCTTCGTATCCACCATGGCCTTGATCTTGGCAATCTCGGGGTTGGTGTCCTCGATGACCCGGATCCCGGTCTCGCGGCTGAACGACTCGATCCAGGCCTTGCGAATCGCGTCCTGGTAGGAGCCGCCCCAGCTCACGAACACGAGCTCTGCACCAGCCGCCTCGGCGACGCCGAGCCAAGCCAGCACCGTGATGCCGAGCACGAGAACAGGCCGCGCACTCCTTCGGCTGACCATGCCATCCTCCTTGACGCCGGCCTCAGCGGCCGGTCTCCCGATTGTCCCCGAGGCACACGCGCACGAAGTTCTTGAGTAGGAGCTTAGCCTCCGCCGTCTCGTCGGCCTGGGCGATGAGCCGGTCCACGTCCGCGCCATCCTGTTCGAGTCGCGCCCGGTTCCGCGCGAAGACCGCCTGGGCATGCGCCTTGTCCAGCTCAGGATGTCCCTGGATCCCCCAGACAGGCTGGTCCCGGTAGCGCCAGATGTGGTTAGAACAGAGATCGCTGGTCGCCAGGATCGCGATGTCCGGGTGGTCGGCTCGGACCTCGTCGTTGTGCCAGACGAACATGTACACCCGGTCGCTCAGCCCTCGGGTCAGCGCGTCCTCTCGGCCGAGTGCGACGTCGAGCCACTTGTATCCGACCTCGCACGACGAGCGCCGGAACACTTGATCACGCCCGCAGAGGGCCGAGGCGAGGATCTGGCTCCCGAAGCAGACCCCGAGGATCGGCACCTGCTCTCGCGCCAGCGCCTGGATCACCTCGTGCTCGCGGTGGATCCACGGGACGTCGTCGTAGGCACCATGCGGGCTGCCGGAGAGAAAGGCCCCGGCGTAGTTGTCCACTCGACTCGGAAACTCGCCCCGCGCGGCCAAGCGGAAGTCGATCTCGAAGCCGGCGAAGAGCGCGCTCACGCGGTTCGCCGGATGCGGGTTCGGCGAGTTGTCCAGGTACAGTAGTTGCGGCATGGTAGGTCTCCGGTTCCCGTCAGTGGGCCATTATCGGCAAGAGCCCCGGCGTGCGGGTGGCCATCAAGCTCCGCGTGGTCGCCGGCCGACAGGGTGGCCCCGGGTATCGGAGGGTCGCGCTCCGGATGATCCCGCGCCGCCGGAGAATTTCCTTGCGGACGGCCAGTCCAAACCCCCGGCTGCTGCTCATGCCGGACCAGCGGCAGGTACAGGTCGAAGAGGTCCTCGGCGGTGTCGGCGTCGCCCGCCCGGAACCAGCATCTCGGGGAACGCGAAGCCGGTCATCGCGCCGTCCGCACCGCGGCGCAGCTCCTGCGGATAGTACAGACCGCCATTGCCCACCAAGATGCTCAGCCGCCGGTGCTCCTCCTCCCGGATGTCAGAGAGCTTCGGCAGTCCCGGGCAGTCCTCGTGCTTGAACATGACGAACTGGGGGAACGTGTCGACAAGCCGATAGAACGTCGGAACTGAGAGGCGGACGCCAGCCGACTGCGGGTAGTCTTGAAGGCAGACGGGGATGTGGGGGCCGAGCTCGGCGAACACGGCGGCAAAGTAGGCGCAGATCTGCTGGCCCGTCCGCAGCGTCGGCGCCGGCGCGATCATCACGCCGGCCGCGCCGGCGTCCATGCTCATCCTTGCCACCGCGGTCATCGTCCGCAGGCCCGGGCTGCTGACTCCCACGACCACCGGGACCCGCATGCTGGATCCGGTCCTCGTGGACCAGAACGGGGATGGCGTCGCGGAGCTGATGCTGGTGGCCAACCAGGGCGCCGCCGAGGGCGCGCTGATCGTGGACATCAGCAACCCCGCCGCACCCTTCCAGAAGGCCTTCTTCCCGGTTCCCGGCGGCGGAGTGCACACGCTTCAGATGGACCC
>CAZDYT010000280.1:0-5661 GCA_964509395.1 uncultured bacterium | reverse complement strand
CCTTGCGGAGGAGGAGGACGCCGAGGGTGTCGAGATAGTAGCCCCGAGGCTCGGGCCGGCGCGCGAGCGCGCCACGGATGACGGGCTCCGCCTCCGGCCAGCGCCGCTCGTGCTGGAGCAGCGCCCAGGCGAGGTTGTTGGCGATGGCCGGATCCTCGGGACTCGCCGCACGGGCTCGCTCGTACGCCTCGATCGCGCCGTCGACGTCGCCGGTCGCAAGCTGAGCGTCGCCGAGGTTCACCAGGGCGCGCGTGAACGCCGGGCGAAGCGCGAGGGCCCGGCGAAACTCCCGCGCCGCCAGCGCGTGCTGGTCGCGGGCATAGTAGGCGACCCCCAGGTCGTTGTGCTCCTCGGCAGAGAGCGGGTCGGCCGGCCGAGACAGCGGCGCGCATCCAACCGCCAGTACCGCCACCCCGAGGACCGCCCGCGCGCAGGCGCTTCTGATCATCGGCCAAGAGTCAGCAACCGAGGTCGGCCGAGATGGACGAGCCGCACGGCGCGGCTTTGCCGCAAGGGCCGCCGGAGGGGGGCGGAGCCCTCCTCCGAGGGTCTATGGGCGTGAGATGACACGCCGGCCCAGGAGCTCGAGGACGAGCACCACGAGCAGGCCCACGATGATCGCGACGGCGAGAGCGCCTGCCGGGCTCCCCCCGGTCCGGATCTCGTCCAGCCGCGTGGCCAGCGCATGGCGCTCCTCGTCGGACATCGCCGCCAGGCGGGCCGTGGCCTCGTCGGGGCTCACGCCGAGCGCGACCAGGCGAGCGGCGACGAGGCGTGTCTCGAGGGTGCGGGCGTCGGTGTGCGCCGCCCCCGTGGGAGGGATCGGTGCCGCCTCGGCGACGCGTGGCAGGAGCCCGAGCAGAACGGCCCAGAGCGCGACTGGGCCCACGATGCGCGGGTGCACGAGCATCGGACGAGACATGGCAGCTTCACCTCCGAGCACGAGCGGGATCGCGGGAGCGCCCGCGGGCGCCGTGCTCGCTCAGCGGACGCGCCTGACCCGATCGGCCACTCACGGGACCACCCGCATGTGAGACGACCGGCGGCGCCGCAGCCGGAGCCTCACGGTGCAGCCCGAGAAGCCGAAGGCCTCTCGCAAGGCGCTCACGAGGTAGCGCTCGTACGAGAAGTGGAGCGCGGCCGGGTCGTTGACGAAGAGGAGAAACGTCGGCGGGCGCGTGTCGATCTGCGTGGCGTAGAACAGCTTCAGGGTCTTGCCGCGGACGCCCGCCGGCGGGCGTCGCGCCACGGCGGCGCCGAGGACCCGGTTCAGCTCCGGCGTCGGGATCTCTTTCGCGTACTCGGCCGCCACGTGCTCGATGGTCTTGAAGAGCACGTCGAGCCCGCTTCCGAGCCGGGCCGAGGTGAACACGACAGGAGCGTAGGCCAGGAACGCCAGGCGCTCCCGCAAGGCGCGCACGATCTGGGGGCCGCGGTCGGGGCTCGTCACCAGGTCCCACTTGTTGGCGACCAGGATCACGGCACGCCCCGCCGCCTCGGCGTACCCCGCGATTCGCGCATCCTGAGCCGTCACCCCTTCCGTCGCATCCAGGATGACGAGGGCCAGATCGGTTTGCTCGAGGCCGCGCCGCGCCATCACGGCCGCGAGCTTGTCGAGCGCCTCCACCGTGCGCCCCTTGCGCCGCAGCCCCGCCGTGTCGACCAGGAGGTACGGCCGTCCGTCGACCGTGACCGTCGTATCCACCGCGTCCCGAGTCGTGCCCGGTTGAGAGTGCACGACGACACGCTCTTCGCCGGCGATGACGTTGACCAGCGAGGACTTGCCCACGTTCGGCCGCCCGACGACGGCGATGCGGAGCGGTTCCGCCTCTTCCTCCGCCTCGCGGGGTGCGGGCAGGAGGGTGGCGAGGACTTCCAGGATCTGGGCCACCCCCCGGCCGTGCTCCGCCGACACGGGAAACACCGTGCCCATCCCGAGCCGATGCACGTCGGCCAGCGCGGCTTCCTGCTGGGCGGTGTCCACCTTGTTGGCGACGAGGAGGACCGGCTTGGCCATCCGGCGCAGCAGGTGCGCCACCTCCTCGTCGAGGGCCGTGATCCCCTCACGGCCATCCACGACGAAGATCAGGGCGTCCGCTTCTGCGATTGCCGCGAGGACCTGTCGGCGGACCTGGGCCGTGAGGCTCTCGCCGGCGGTGGGGTCGAGGCCGCCCGTGTCGATGACCGAGGCCCGCCAGGCCCCGAACCGACAGATGCCCCGGATCCGGTCCCGCGTGACCCCCGGCGTCCTCCGGACGATGGCCTTGCGGTGGCTGATGAGGCGATTGAAGAGCGTCGACTTGCCCACGTTGGGCCGGCCGAGGATGGCGATGGTGGGGAGCCGCATGACGCTACGCGCTCGCGAGGCGGCGAGGGCCCAGGAGGGCGCCGAGGAGCCCCTCGGCCGTCGCCTCCGGGGCTTCGACCGGGACGCCGAGGTGCCGCGTCAGATCGCCCGGCGAGACATCGTCGAGGAAGACGCCGCGCGTCTCCTGGAGCGCGACCCCCGGCACCAGGACGACGTCGCCGAGCGTCCGGTTGGCGAGCACCCGCGCGATGTCCTGACCGGTCAGGAGGCCGGCCACCGAGATCGCCGGGCCGAAAAAGTCGTTCCGCGCCGCCACCACCTCGACGATCAGCCCGGGGGCCGTCAACGTCTGGAGAAGCCGGCGCAGGACGGGAGCGAACAGCTCGCCGGTCACGACGGTGACGGCCGGCGCGATGGGGCGCCGCGCCCGCCGGCGGCGCAGGGTTCGGACGAAGTCGTCCTCGAAGCGGCGCACCAGGCCGATGCCGTCTTCCACGACCGGAAAGCCCTCGTAGGCGGCCGCCGGCGGGATGGGCTCGCCGGCCAGGAGGTAGAGCTCGTCGGCGGCGAACACGAGGCGCGTCCCGAGGCCGCGACGGTACTCCGCCTGCCAGGCGTGGATGGCCGTCAGCAGCTCGCGAGCCTCCTCCGGGGTGACCGAGCGCAGCGGGTAGAGGCCGTCCCGGTGGCGCGTGAGCCCGACGGGGACGACCGCGATCGTGGCGACCCCCGGGTGTAACGCCGCCAGCTCCTGCACGCTTCGCTCGAGGTGGGAGCCGTCGTTCAGGCCGGGACAGAGCACGATCTGGGCATGTATGCGGATGCCAGCCTCGGCGAGGCGGCGCATGCGCTCCATGAGGTCGCCGCGGATGGTCTTCGGGCTGCCCAGCAGGAACCGGCGGAGCTCGGGGTCGGTGGCGTGCACCGAGATGTAGAGCGGCGAGAGATGCTGGGCGATGATCCGTTGGACCTCCTCGTCCGGGAGGTCGGTCAGCGTGATGTAGTTCCCGTGGAGGAACGAAAGCCGGTAGTCGTCGTCCTTGACGTACAGGCTCTTGCGCAGGCCCTTGGGGAGCTGATGAATGAAGCAGAAGACGCACTTGTTCGCGCACGTCGAGATCTCGGACGGCGCCGGCGGCTCGCACTCGAGACCGAGGTCCCGCCCCCACCCGCGGACCAGCATCACCGACTGCGCCTGGCATCCACGTTGGAGGTCGATGGCGAGCCGTTCCTGGCCGGCGAGCGCGTGAAAGTCGATGAGGTCCCGCAGCGAGGTCCCGTTGATCCGGACCAGACGGTCGCCGGGGAGCAGTCCCGCCCGGGCGGCGAGCCCGTCGGGCTCGACGCGGAGGATGCGCACGCCGATCTCGGGGATCCGCTTCGGCATCAGCGCGGCTCCCACTCGACGTACCGGGAGGCGATCAGCATGTACTGCAGGCCGGAGGCGATCGTCAGCCCGGCGGTGGCCGCGATGATGAGGTGCTTGAGTGGCCACGCCAGCTCGACCACGCAGAGGGAGAGGAGCGCGACGCCGACCGTCACCATCTGGAAGACGGTGCTGGTCTTGCCGAGCATCGTGGGCGCGGGGTGGACCTGCCCGCCCGTGAGCATGATCAGCACGGCGACCAGGATCAGCACGAGGTCACGGCTGAGCACGACCGCGGTGAGCCAGAACGGGAGGACGCGCGGAAACTTGTAGGTCAACGTCACGAAGGAGGCCGTGAGGAGGAGCTTGTCCGCGAGCGGATCCAGGAACGCCCCGAGCCGCGTCTTCGTGCCGCGGGTTCGGGCGATGTAACCGTCGAGCGTGTCGGTGATCCCGGCCAGGATGAAGGTCCCCAGGGCAAGGCCGACCCGGTTGTACACGAGCAGCGTCACGAAGACCGGGACGAGCAGGATTCGACCGAGCGTGAGCCAGTTCGCCAGACCCATGCGGACCCCAGTGCCGGCCGATGTCGTGAGCGTATGTACCCGAGAACCAGCGAAGGCCCTGGGACCGTCCCAGAGCCTTCGCATCGCGTGTGGCGGCCCCGCGTGGAGGACCGGGCTAGGGCGCCCGCGCCCCCACGCGGCGCGATCCGGGCCCTATTGGCCGATCTCCACGTCGTCGAAGGTGCCGATGCCGGAGAGCGTGATCCCGACTTTCTTGACGCCCTTGGGCACCTTGAAGGTCACCCGAAGCGTCTTCGCCTCACCCCGTGGGACGCTGCCCCGGTGCCCGTCGGAGTTGATGAGCGGCGCCGTCTCCCCGGTGTCGTAGTTCAGTATCGCGCTCTTGGACTCGTTGAGGTACATCCCGTGCGAGCTATTCTGGTTGCCGACGTAGCGCATCGTGACCACGACGGACAGCACCGCGCCCCGCTGCTTGACCTCGTTGAGGTCCACGATCACCTGCTTGTCCAGATCGGCGCGGATGCTCTTCAGCACCCCCATCGCCTGGGGCGTCCCGGTCGCGTCCGCCGGGGGCGCCGCCGCCACGGCCGTGCCGCCACCCGGGGCGGCGCCGGTCGCGCCTCCGGCCGGTACGGCCACGGTCGCCGCCGCCACCGGGGTCCCGCCCGGCTTGTGGCGGTAATAGGTGGCGGGCGTCTTGGAGACGATGAACTTCACCGCTTCCTGGATGCAGATCCGGAGCGCCTTCTCGGTCGGCGTCTTCGACCAGCCGCCCAGCGCACCGCCGAGAGCCCCGCCTCCGCCGGCCCCCGCGAGGGCGCCTCCCAGGCTGAAGTCGGTCGCCTTCCCCTCGATGCTGGTGGCCGAGACGACCCGCGACGTCTTCGTGTCGATGACCCGCACGTCGATCGCCATGTGGGCGTTCTTGATGCCGCCGACGATTCCGCCGAGGATCCGTCCGACGCCGCCGCCGATCCCGCCGATCCCGCCGCCCACCCCGGACTGGGCCCCCTCGAACTCGGTCACGGCCCCGGTGACCAGGAGCTCGGCCCCCTCGATCTCGCCGGTGGGCGCCTCCGTGCCCTTCTTGATCCGTCCGGCTGTCGCGAGATCCTGCTCCTTCAGGACGTCACCGAGCGTCTGCCGCTCGAGGACGATGTAGCGACTCGTGTGAAAGAGCGCGGTCGCCAGCATGTCGGCCATGCCGTCCCCGATGGCGCCCGTCCACCAGCCCTTCCCCGTCTTGTCCTTGAACTGCGCAACCGCGATCCGGGCCTTCGGCCCGTCGTAGGCTTCCTGCTGGGCCTCCTCGATGCTCTTGCCTTCCGGGCTCGTCACCGTCGCCTTCGGCCCGATCAGCTGGGCCGACGCCACCGCGGACAGCCCCAGAAGCATGGCGGCCCCCACCCCCGCCCCGCCCACGTCCCGCCACCCTCCCATGACCGCGCCCCCTTCCGCCC
>CAZDYT010000279.1:0-5669 GCA_964509395.1 uncultured bacterium | reverse complement strand
GGGCTGGTAACGCTGGTCGATCGTCTCCCAGGGGTCCGGCTCGACCTGCTTCATGCCGAGCGAGATCCGCTTCTGGGCGCGATTGACGTCGAGCACCAGCACCTCAACCTCGTCGCCCACATTGACCAGCTTGGACGGATGGCGGACTCGCCGGGTCCACGACATCTCGGAGACGTGGACGAGCCCCTCGACACCTTTTTCCAGCTCGATGAACGCGCCGTAGTTGGTCAGGCTCACCACCTTGCCGCGATGCCGGCTGCCGACCGAGAACCGCTCTTCCACGGTTTCCCACGGATCCGGACCCTTCTGCTTGTAGCCGAGGGACACGCGGCCGGTTTCCCGGTCGAAGTGGAGCACCATCACCTCGATCTTGTCGCCCACCTGCAGCAGCTCGGAGGGATGGCTGATGCGTCCCCAGGACATGTCGGTGATGTGGAGCAGGCCGTCGATGCCGCCCAGATCGATGAAGGCCCCATAGTCGGTGATGTTCTTGACGACGCCGCTGAGGACCATCCCTTCCTGGAGGATCGACAGGGTATGCTTGCGCTTCTCTTCCCGCTCCTCCTCGAGCACCACCCGGCGCGAGAGCACAACGTTGCCGCGTCGCCGATTCAGTTTGATGACCCGCGCACGAATCGGCTGGCCGAGCATCGAGGCGAGGTTCTTGACCGGCCGCACGTCCACTTGCGAGCCCGGCAGAAACGCCTTCACCCCGACGTCCACGGCGAGGCCGCCCTTGACCACCTCCACGACCTTGCCCTCGATCGGCGTCCCCTTCTCGTAGGCGTGGGTGATGACGTCCCAGACCTTGATCTTGTCCGCCTTCTCCTTCGACAGGACGATCAGACCTTCGGAGTCCTCCTTCATCTCGAGGTAGACCTCGATCTCCTCGCCCACATTGGGCACGATGCCGGTCCGGTGGAACTCCTCGATCGGGATCGTCCCCTCGCTTTTGTAGCCGACGTCCACGAGGACCTCGGTGTCATTTACGGCGACGATCCGGCCGCGGACGACCTCGCCCTCCTCCAGATCCTGGAGGCTCTGGCGGTAGAGATCCTCGAGTTCGTCCTGACCAGTCCCGGCCGGCCGGGCCCCACTCGCGCTTTCACCCGGAGCGCTCCGCCCTGCGCCCACCTCCTTCAGGGAAGCTCCGGTCCCGGCGCCCCCGCTCTGATGGGCCGTGGCGTGGGGCTCGGGTTCTGGCGTCTCGTGTTCCATGCCTCAATTCCTCCCGTCAATGAATTTGGCTCGCGGGCCGAAGCTCGTTCTCGCCGGTCCGACGGGGATCGGCGCGGGCGCCCCGTCGAGCTCGGCTTTCAGGCGGCCGATCGCCGCCATGATCTGGTCGCTGATCTCCTGGTAGCGGTGTTTCCCGCGCGTCCGGCTGAACCGGAACGGTGGCCCGAAGGCCACGGTGATGCGCGCCCGGCGGGGCCGGGTCGCCTCGCGGGGCAACACGTGCCCCGTTCCCCGGATATAGACGGGGACCACCGGCGCTTCGGAGAGGGCGGCGAGCATCCCTACCCCGGGCCGGCCGGGCCTCAGCGTTCCCTCCGCCCCCCGCGTCCCTTCGGGAAAGACGAGGAGCGCCTTCCCCTCGCGCAACAAGAGTAGCGCATGGCGGAGCGCCCCGGCGTCCGCCCCCTCGCGCGCCACCGGATAGGCGTTGAGCCACCGGATCAGGGTGCGCAAGAGCGGAATCCGGAACAGCTCGGCCTTGGCCATGAAGTGAAGCGGGCGAGGGGCGCCGGCCGCGACCACGGGCGGATCGAGCAGGCTCATGTGGTTGGCCGCGAGCAGAACGGGCCCCTCGCGCGGCACGTTCCCAGCTCCGAACACTCGGAGGCGGAAGAGGAGCCGCAGAAACCCGGCCGTGCATGACTTCACGATCGCGTAGAACACACCCGCTCGACCTCTTTGGCCATGAGCTCGATCACCTCGTCCATGGTCATGGCGCTCGAATCGATGTAGATCGCGTCGTCCGCTCGGGTGAGCGGGGCCATCGCCCGACTCCGGTCGGCCAGGTCGCGAGCGGCCAACGCCTCCCGCACGGCCCCGAGGTCGGCCGGTTCCCCCCGCGCCCGCCGGTCCCGGAGCCGCCGCTGGGCGCGGACCTCCAGCGATGCGTCGAGGTAGAACTTGCAGTCCGCCTGCGGGAACACCACGGTGCCCGCGTCCCGTCCTTCCACCACCACCGGCCCGGTTCCGGCCAGCCGGCGCTGGAGCGCGTCGGCGTAGACCCGCACCTCGGAGCGCTGCGAGAGCTCGGCTGCCCGGTCCCCGGTCGCCGGGGTGTAGAGCGCCTCGGTCACGTCCTCCCCGTTCACGACCACTCGCTGGGTTTCGGGTGCCCCGCGGAACTCGATCTCCGTCCCCGCGAGCACCTCCTTGAGGGACACGCCGGCGGCGACCCGCCAGGCCACGGCCCGGTAGATCGCGCCGCTCGGTACGTAGCGGTAGCCCAGGCGCTGGGCCAGCCAGCGCGCCACGGTGCTCTTGCCGGCTCCCGCAGGACCGTCGATCGTCACGACGGGAAACCGCCTCACGCCGTCACCTCGATGCAGGCCTCGCCGGCCAGGCGCCGGCACGTCGGCACGAAGTCGGGGTACGAGGTCGCAATGCAGTCGATCCCCTCCACCACCGTGGGGCCGTCCGCGGAGAGCCCCGCGACGATGAGCGCCATGGCGAGGCGATGGTCGCCCCCGCTCGAGACGCGGGCACCCCGGATGGGGCGGCCGGCCCTCCCCATAATCCGGAAGCCGTCCGGCCGCTCCTCGATCCCCACGCCCATCTTCGAGAGCTCCGACGCGAGGGCACGAATGCGGTCGGACTCCTTCACACGGAGCTCCGCGGCATCGCGCAGCTCGGTGGTCCCCTCGGCGCAGGCCGCCGCCACCGCCAGGATCGGCAGCTCGTCGATCGTGCGGGGGACGACGGCCCCGCCGATGGCAGTTCCGGCGAGCCGCCTCGACCGGACCGTGAGGTCCGCCATCGGCTCCCCCTCGGCGGAGCCGCCCGACACCGTGAGGTCGGCGCCCATGGCGCGGAGAACGTCGAGGATGCCGGTCCGGGTCGGGTTCACCCCGACGCCCCCGATGGTGACCGCCCCCTCGCGGGCCAGCAAGGCTGCCACCAGGAAGAAGGCCGCCGACGAGATGTCGCCCGGCACACGGAGAGGTCGCCCCTGGAGCGGCGGCCCGGGCGTGAGCGTCACGGCGTGGCCGTTCATTCCGTCGACCACGACCTCGGCGCCGAAGCCTGCGAGCATGCGCTCCGTATGGTCGCGGCTCGCGGCCGGCTCCAGGACCGTCACCGGACCGGAGGCCCAGAGGCCGGCCAGGAGGATCGCCGACTTGACCTGCGCGCTCGCCACCGCCGAGACGTGACGAATGGGAATCAGCGGGCGGGTTCCGGCGATGGCGAGCGGCAGCCGCCGCCCACCGCTCCGCCCGATCACTCGTGCGCCCATGCGGGAGAGCGGCTCCACCACGCGGCCCATCGGCCGGCGTCGGAGCGAGTCGTCGCCGGTAAGCATCGCGGCGAAGGGCTGGCCGGCCAGGAGCCCGAGGAGGAGCCGCACCGTGGTGCCCGAGTTCCCGCAGTCGAGGACGCCCTCCGGCTCGGTCAACCCGTTCAGCCCCACGCCCTGGATGAGGTAGTGGCCGGGCGCCTTCCGGGTTGCCTCGACCCCGAGCGCGGTCACGGCCGCCAAGGTCCCCAGACAGTCCGCACCCTCGAGAAGGCCGTGCACCTCGGTGATGCCGGTCGCGACAGCGCCGAGCAGCACGGCGCGATGCGAGATGGACTTGTCGCCGGGCACCGTGATGGTCCCCGCGACCCGCGGCGCGGGACGGACGATCGCGTTCATGGGGCGGTCATCGGGCGCTCACGAGGCGGTCAGCCAAGCTTCTCCCGGCTCTTGCGGGCGCGCGCCAACGCCGCCTCGAGCGCCTCCCATTCCCCGTTACGAATGAGCGTCTCCCAGCCGGCCAGGAGCTCGCGGTACTGGGTCAGCGCGTCCAGGAGCGGCTGCCGATTCTCCCGGAAGATGTCCGTCCAGAGCGCCTCGGCGGACGCGGCGATCCGGGTCGTGTCGTGAAAGCCGGCCCCCGCGAGCCCGAGCGCGTCGTCGTCCACTGCGGCGACCAAGGCGTACACGGCGAGATGGGGGAGGTGGCTGACCGCGGCGACGCTCCGGTCATGAACCTCGGGGGAGAGGAGGCGGACGTGACTGCCCAGCGCCTCCCAAAACGCGGTCAGCCGAGCGACCGCGCCCTCCGGGCTGCCTCTGGTCGGCGTCAGCAGCGTCACGTGCCCATCGAACAGATCGGGGTCCGCCGCGTCGAATCCGGATCGCTCCGATCCGGCCATCGGATGCCCCCCGACGAAGGCCACGTCGGCTCGCGAGGGGCAACTCTGGGCGGCCGCCACGACGGCTCCCTTCACGCTTCCCACATCGGTCAGCACGGCGCCGGGCGCCAGATGCGGCCAGGCCGCGCGCACAAGCCCCGGGAGCGCCCCGACCGGCGCGCACAGGACGACGAGGTCGGCGTCGCGAACACCCTCGGCGAGGTCGTGCGCAGTCCGATCCACGACCCCCGCGGCGCGCGCCCGCGCGAGCGTCGCCGGCGTCCGGCCGACCGCGACGATCTCGGTCGCCACGCCCCGCGCCCGGGCGCCCCGGGCGACCGAGCCGCCCAGGAGGCCCAGGCCCACGACGGTGAGGCGGGACAGCCGGGGCTCCCTCACGCGGGCTCCCGCTGGGCCATGATGGCGCGCAGGGCCTCGATGAGCCGCGCGTTCTCTCCGGGCGTCCCCACGGTGATCCGGAGCCCCCGCTCGGCCCCGAAGCTCTGCGCCGGGCGGACGATCACGCCGGCCCGTAGGAGCTGCTGGTAGACCTTGGGCGCGTCCGGGACCTCGACAAAGATGAAGTTCGCCCGCGTGGGGACATATTGAATCCCCATCTCGTCGAAGGCGTGGTAGAGGGTCTTGATGCCCTCCTGGACCAGCGCGATGCTCGCCCGGGCATGGGCCTCGTCCTCCAGCGCGGCGAGCGCCGCGACCTGGGCGAGCGTATTGACGTTGAACGGCTGCCGGACGCGGTTGAGCAGCGCGATGCAGTCCGGTTCCGCGATGGCGTACCCGACGCGGAGGCCAGCCAGGCTCGCCACCTTGGAGAACGTGCGGAGGACGACGACCCGGCGGCCCTGCCGGAGATAGCCGAGGCTGTCCGGGAAGTCCGGCCCCTGAGCGAACTCGACGTACGCCTCGTCGAACACCACGATCACCCGCTCCGGGATGTCGCTCAGGAACCTCTCCACCTCGTCGGCGGTGACGATGGTGCCGGTCGGGTTGTTCGGGTTGGCGATGAACACGAGCTTGGTCAGCGGCGTGATCGCCCGCGCCATCGTCGGGAGGTCGAGGCGGTAGTCCTTGAGCGTCACGACGACCCGGATCCCCCCGACGCTCTGCACGATGGAGGGGTAGACGATGAAGGAGGGGTGCGGGAACACCACCTCCTCGCCCTGGCGGACGAACGTCCGGGCGAACAGCTCGAGCAGCTCGTTCGAGCCGTTGCCGAGGAGGATGGCGTCCGGCGCGACCCCGTGGCGCTTGGCCAGGGCCTGACGCAGGTAATAGCCGGAGCCGTCCGGGTACCGGTTGAG
>CAZDYT010000278.1:0-5675 GCA_964509395.1 uncultured bacterium | reverse complement strand
CGGCGGTGTATCACGCCGCTGCGGGCGCCGTGGGCGCCCGTTCGCCGCGTCACCCACCCGTGCCGTCATGCCCTTCGCGAATTATCCGGGCTCGAAGCCGGCAGAACGGCGAACGGCTACCCGAAGCGCTCGGGCCTCAGGGCGCTCACGTCGGCGAGCGGAGGCTCGGCGCCCGCGACCTGGGCGACGACCTTCCCCGTGACCGGTCCCAGCGAGACGCCGATCATCGCATGGCCGGTCGCGAGGATCAGATTCTCGAACCGCGGTGACCGCCCGATGATCGGCAGCCCGTCGGGCGTGCACGGCCGGAGGCCCCGCCAGATCTCCAGGAGCTCCAGGTCGCCCGCGCCGACCAGATAAGGCCCCGCGGAGCGCACGATCGCGTTCACCCGCCGGCGGTTGATCGAGAAGTCCAGGCCGGCCAGCTCGAGGGTCCCGGCCAAGCGGAGCGTCTCCCCCATGGGGGTCACCCCCACCCTCGCCTCGCCGAGGATCAGCGGGAGCCGCGGGCCTCCGGGAGGACGCCGATAGGTCACGCTGTAGCCCTTGGCGGGCTGGATCGGCACGCGGAGCTTGAGTGCGGCCGCGAGCCCCGGAGACCAGGCGCCGGCCGCCAGCACCACTTCGCCGGCCTGGAGGTCTCCTCGCGTGGTCTCGACCGCGACGATCCGCGGCCCGGCGCGCCTGAAACCCAGGACCTCGGTTCCGGTCCGGAGCCGAACGCCCATCCGCTCGACGATGGCGGCCAAGCCGCGGACGAACGCGTCGGGGATCAGGTGCGCGTCGTCCGGGAACAGGATCCCACCGACGACACCGGGGGCGAGGCCGGGCTCCAGGGCGCCGGCGGCGCCGGCGTCGAGGATCTTGGTCGCGACGCCTCCTTCGCTCAGGAGCCGTGCTTCCTTCAAGCCCTCCTCGTAGCCCTTCTCGGTCCGGAAGACCGCGAGCGCGCCGTCCTGATGGTAGCCGAACTCGAAGCCCTCGATCGCCGCCAGCTCCCGGAAGAGCGCGAGGCTCGCGTAACTGAGATCGCGAAGGACCGGCAGCGCTCGCCGGACGTGCTCCGGGTTGCAGAACCGGCGAAAGCGCCAGAGCCACGACATCAGCTCCGGGCTGAGCCGCGGCTTGATGTAGAACGGGCTCTCGGGACTCAGCATCCACCGGAGGCCCTTGAGCCAGACGCCCGGCGCCGCGAGCGGAACGCTGTGGCTCGGGACGACCAGCCCCCCGTTGCCGTACGAGCTGCCCGCGCAGATGTCGTCCTTCTCGACCAGGGTGACGTCCCAGCCGGCGCGAGCCAGATAGTACGCGGAGCAGATCCCGATGACTCCCCCGCCGATGACCACCGCGTGTCGTTCCCTCATGGATCCCTCATTTCTAGCGCCCCCGACCCATTCGGCGCTCCAACCGGGCGACGGCGCGCGACAACGGATAGCTCATGACTCAGGTATAGAACGCCGGCGAGGATGAACAGATGGAGCGGGAGGAAATTCGAAGACGCCAGGTGGGCCAGGCGCTGCTGCTGGCCTCCCCCGGTCGCCGGCGCCACCCGCGGCGCCTCAGAGCCCCGGTGCGGCCGCCGAAAGCCTGCATCTGCGTTGCCCCAATGCCCCGACTGCCGGCGATTCGGCCTGTCCGGACGCCAGCGGGGGGATACGTACACAATAGTCGAAGATCGCCTTGGGCGGCAAGAGCGAATCACAATCAGCCAGGGCCATCGCAGGCGGAGGCTCGAGCCCGCGGAAATGCCGCGTGGGGAACGCGCGGATCGAGCCGAGGCGTGGCCGGAGCACCCTTGACAGACCGGCCCCGCTGGGCCAGCATGGCTCTCGCATCGGGGGGGAAGGGAGTGCCCTTCCGCGCTCGGACGATCGGACGGTCCGGCTCTCGCGGACGCTGGGGACGCGATGTTCCCGGGGAGGACGACATGAGACGCAGAGTGGCGGGGAAGTTGTGGGTCATCGGCGGGCTCTTGCTCCTGGCCTTGGGGCTGGCGACGGCGGCGGCGGCGCAGCAGGAGAAGGCGGTGATCGCGGTGACGAGCCCCCAGTCGGGACCTCAGGCGACGTGGGGCACGGAGCTCATCCGGGGCGCCGAGCTGGCGCTCGCCGAGTACGACCTCAAGAAGCTGAAGTTCAAGTACGAGATCCTGCCCATGGATGATCAGGCCGACCCGAAGGTCGGCCTGACGGTGGCCAACAAACTGAAGGTCGACAAGGACGTCATGGGCGTCATCGGGCCGTGGAACAGTGGCGTGGCGATCCCGGCCTCGCCGGTCTACTCGGAGGCCAAGCTCCCCCTGTTCGCCATCGCCAGCGACCCGAAGCTCACCCGGCAGGGCTTCACCAACATCTTCCGCGTGGGCTCGACCAACGACTTCCAGGCCATCGGGGGCGAGGCGTACCTGGTCGGCGAGCTGAAGAAGAAGCGGATCGCGATCATCCACGATAACACCATCCCGGGCGTGACGATCGGCGAGATCTTCCGGGACCTCGTGAAGCAGGACAAGAGCGAGGTGGTCATGTTCGAGGGAGTGAGCTGGGGCGAGCGGGACTGGAGCCCCGTGCTCACGAGCCTCAAGCAGAAGAACCCCGACGCGCTCTACCTGGTCACCGTGTTCGCCGACGCCGCGCTCGCGATGAAGCAGATGAAGGACCTCGGGATGAAGCTCACGGTCCTGGGGCCGGACGGCATGTACTCGGACGAGCTGGTGACGCTCGGGGGCGCGGCCGTCGAGGGGGCGTGCGCCACGGCGCTGGGGGCTGACGTGAACAAGCTCCCCACCGCGTCGAAGTTCGTCAGCGCCTTCAAGGCCAAGTACAACGAGAGCCCGCAGCAGTACAGCGTCTTCGCCTACGAGGCGATGCACATCCTGGTGAAGGCCATCGAGAACACCGGGAAGAAGGACCGTGCCGCCATCCTCAAGGCGATCCGAGAGGTCACGCCTTACAGCGGCGCGCTTGGCAAGACGGTCTTCAACGCGCGCGGGGACACCGCGAACCAGGTGATCGGGATCTTCTGCGTGAAGAGCGGGAAGTGGGAGTACGTGAAGTCGGCCGCCATTCCGGCGGATCGGCTGCCGAAGTGATGAGGCCGCCAACGGATACCGGCTGACCGGTCTCATCGGGGACGCCGGGACCATCGCGTGGCCAAGCCAGGGGGTTGACGGCGTGGAGGGATCCATGGCCGCCGTGTACCTCCAGCAGCTCATCAACGGGCTGACGATCGGCAGCGTGTATGCGCTGATCGCGCTGGGCTACACGATGGTCTACGGCGTGCTCGAGATGATCAACTTCGCCCACGGCGAGGTCTTCATGGTGGGCAGCTTCGTCGGGCTCCTGGTTCTGGCGCTCCTGGCGCCCCCCTCCGCGGTCGCCGGCGGGGCGCTCCTGCTGGTCCTGGGGGTGACCTTCATCGGGGCGATGGCGAGCTGTGGCGCCCTCGGCGTCGGCATCGAGCGGGTCGCCTACCGGCCGCTCCGAAGCGCGTCCCGGCTCGGCCCCCTGATCTCCGCCCTCGGCGTCTCGCCCTTCATCCAGAACGCGGTCATGCTGCTCCTGGGCGCGCGCCCGAGGGCCTTTCCGCAGCTGATCCCCAAGCAGCTCTACCACATGGCGGGGGCCGTCTTTACCAACGTCCAGGTGATCATCCTCCTCGCCTCGCTCTTCCTCATGCTGGCCCTGGACCAGTTCGTGCGGCGGACCCGGTGGGGCAAGGCCATGCGCGCGGTCGCGCAGGATCCCGAGGCCGCCGGGTTCATGGGCGTCGAGGTCAACACGGTCGTCAGCCTGACCTTCCTGATCGGGTCCGTCCTCGCGGCGGGTGCGGGCATCATGGTGGGCCTCTACTACGGGATCATCGACTTCTTCATGGGGTACGGCGCGGGCCTCAAGGCCTTCACGGCGGCCGTCCTCGGCGGCATCGGAAACCTGCGGGGGGCCATGCTCGGCGGGCTCCTGCTGGGGCTGGCCGAGAGCTTCGGGGCCGGGCTGGTCGGGGCCCACTGGAGAGACGTCATCGCCTTCGGGGTGCTGATCACGGTCTTGGTCCTGCGCCCCGGCGGGCTGCTCGGCGAGCACCTCCCCGAGAAGGTCTGACGTCTTGCGGCTCGCGTCCCACCCGGTCTGGCGGAGCCGCCGCCTCCACCTCGGTGCGTTGCTCGCCGGCCTCGCGGGCTTCGGGCTCTTCGCCGACGAGTACCTGCTCGACATCGGCGTCCTCGTCGGCATCTACTCGATGCTCGGCCTCGGCCTCGGCATCGTGATCGGCCAGGCGGGTCTCCTCGACCTCGGCTACATCGCCTTCTACGCGATCGGCGCCTACTGGACCGCGCTCCTGTCCACACACTTCGGCGTCCCGTTCTGGCTCCTCCTGCCCACCGGCGCCGCCCTGGCGGCAGTCTTCGGC
The DNA here is from genome assembly GCA_964509395.1 of uncultured bacterium. Taxonomy (GTDB): domain Bacteria; phylum Methylomirabilota; class Methylomirabilia; order Rokubacteriales; family DASRDR01; genus CAZDYT01. The sequence goes on along the minus strand of CAZDYT010000278.1, from coordinate 1,268 downwards.
GTGGTACTGGGGTATCCCACGTTGCGACTCCGGGGCGACTACCTCGCGATCGTGACCTTGGGCTTCGGGGAGATCATCCGGATCACCCTGAACAACTGGCGCGGGCTGACCAACGGGCCCATGGGCATCATGGGCATCGCGCACCCCCGGCTCACGGTTCCGGGCCTGCTGGCGTTCGACTTCGGGCTGAACGTCCAGGCCTACTACTTCCTGATCCTGGTCCTCGACGTCCTTGCGGTCTTCGTCGTGGCGCGCCTCGTCCGGTCTCGGGTCGGGCTCGCCTGGAAGGCCATCCGGGAGGACGAGCTGGCGGCGGGGGTGATGGGCGTGAACGTCCGACGGGCGAAGCTCCTCGCCTTCGCGCTGGGCGCCGCCTTCGCCGGCGCCGCGGGAAGCTTCTTTGCCGGGCGCGTCGGGTTCGTCTCGCCGGAGAGCTTCACCTTCGTGGAGTCGGTCCTCGTGGTCTGCATCGTGGTCATCGGCGGGTCGGCCAGCATCCCGGGGGTCATCCTCGGCGCCATCGTCTTCATCGGGCTCCCGGAGCTCCTGCGCGAGGCGGCGCGTTTCCGGATGCTCGCCTTCGGCCTCGGGATGGTCCTCCTGATGCTCACCCGGCCGCAGGGCATCCTCGGCAAGGAGTGGGTGGGGGAGACCATGAAGCCCGGGACCGAGCCGGAACGGGAGCCGGCTCCGGCCCTGGTCTCCGACGTCTAGTGCCGTGGCCGATCCCCGTCGCATCGATCATCTCGGCCGGGACGCGCACGGCCTGCGGCCGCGCGGCCGTCCCGGCCTCTGGGCGTCCTCGGTCGTCGCCGAGCCTCAACGTACCGGGAGTACGCCTCGGCTCAGCTCCTCCCTGCGTCCTAGGGCTGCTCGGGTCTTGGCCACGGCGCGAGAGTCCATGACCAACCCTGACACGTTCGTGCAGACTGTGGGCGAACAAGCGTCCTAGCGGGCGGCCCGATGGCGGATCTCCTCACCGTGGACCAGGTCACGAAGAGCTTCGGGGGGCTCCGCGCGCTCTCAGGCCTCTCGTTCGCGATCCGGGAGGGGGAGATCCTCGGCCTCATCGGCCCGAACGGCTCGGGCAAGACCACGCTCTTCAACTGCATGACCGGGCTCTACCCGGTCACCAGCGGCCGGATCCTCTTCGGCGCGCCACCGGTCGACCTCGCCGCGCTCGACCCGCACGAGATCGCCGAGCGGGGCATCTCGCGGACCTTCCAGACGCTCCGGGTGTTCCAGAACCTGACCGTCCTCGAGAACGT
>CAZDYT010000277.1:0-5682 GCA_964509395.1 uncultured bacterium | reverse complement strand
GGTGATAGGGCACGACCCGGTCCCAAGCAAAGTTTGCGATTGCGTGGGAGGGGTCCCGACTCGCCCTCGGGTGGCGATTTGAAACACACCCTCAAAATCGTGAAGCCGGCGCACCCCCAGAGCCGTGAGCTGGAGCCCCAATATCCGGGCCGGCTCCTCTAGGCTGGCGAGCCGAAACACTGCCTCATCGAAGAGAATACCCACACGGGACACCTCGGGGACCGCCTCCTTGAGCAGCTCCAGGCGCTTGGGGTCCAGCTCGCCCGAAAGATCATAGATTCCGGTGAGGTTCCCGCCGGGCTTCGCGAGACTGGCGACGAGCCCCTGCCGTACCGGATCGGTCGGTATCCCCACCATGACGATGGGAATCGTGTTGGTCGCGTTCTTGGCCGCGAACGCCGCCCTCGTATTCCACAGCGTCACCAGGACATCGACGTTGAGGCGGACGAGCTCAGCGGCGAGATCGGGAAGCCGATCGTAATCCACGCGTGCCGTGCCCGCTTCCGTGACGGGAGATCGGCATTCAATCGTGAGGTTTTGACCCGCGACGTAGCCAAGCTCGTGAAGTGCGCGTCGGACTGGGTTGTCGGGATTAGCGTAACGGGCACACGGTCCAGTCTGGAGAGCCCCAATCCGGTAGACCTTCCCCGCCGGCTGCGCCTCGACGGCGAGCGGCGCGGCGAGGAGGGCGAGCATCAGGATGAGGACGGGCCGTGGAGCCGTCATAGGCGCCTCCAGTCGAAATCGAGATGGCTCAGCATAGCTCGGGGCGTGACCGCCAGAAAGACCCCGATTTCGGGGGGATACCCCGGTATCGCGCGACGGGCGCTTGACCTCCCGGCGCCGCGGCGCTAGCGTGATCGGCATCGTTGGCCGGTCGACGCGGTAACTCCCCACCCGAAGAGAGGCGGACCATGTCAAAGCTCGAGAACATCGACAGGATCCTGAGCCGGGCCGTCGAGTCGAAGGCGATGCCGGGGATCGTCGCGGTCGCCGCCACCGACAAGGGGGTGCTCTACGAGGGCGCCTTCGGCAAGCGGGAGCTCGGCAAGGACGCGCCCATGAGGCTCGACACGGTCGTGTGGATCGCCTCCATGACGAAGGCGATCACCGCGACCGCCGCCATGCAGCTCGTCGAGCGCGGCAAGCTCGGGCTGGAGCGTCCGGCGAGCGAGGTGGTCCCGGAGCTCGCCGCGGCCAAAGTGCTCGAGGGCTTCGACCCGGCCGGCCAGCCGCGCCTCCGGGCGCCCAAGCGGCCGATCACGCTCCGCCACCTGCTGACCCACACCGCGGGGTACGCCTACGAGATCTGGGAGCCGGCGGTCGCGCGGTACCAGACCGCCACGGGCACGCCGGGCATCACGACCTGCACGAACGCGGCGCTCACCACGCCGCTGATGTTCGACCCGGGCGACCGGTGGCAGTACGGGATCAACATCGACTGGGTCGGCAAGATGGTCGAGGCCGTGAGCGGGATGAAGCTCGACCGCTACTTCCAGGAGAACGTCTTCGGCCCGCTCGGGCTGAAGGACACCTCGTTCAAGCTCTCGCCGTCGCAACGCGCCCGGCTGGCGAGCGTGCACCAGCGGGGCGAGGGCGGGGCGCTCGCGCCGATCGAGTTCGAGTTGCCGCAGGAGCCGGAGTTCCTGATGGGCGGCGGGGGGCTCTACGGCACCGCCACCGACTACCTGACCTTCGCGCAGATGCTCATGCAGGGCGGCAGCTTCAAGGGCGCGCAGCTCCTGCGCCCCGACACGGTCACCCTCATGTCCCAGAACCACATCGGCGCGCTCGAGGTCGGCGTGTTCAAGACCGCGATCCCGACCCTGTCCAACGACATCGAGCTCTTCCCGGGCATGTCCAAGAAGTGGGGCCTGAGCTTCCTCATCAACACCCAGCAAGCGCCGACCGGCCGCGCGGCGGGGAGCCTGGCCTGGGCTGGCCTCGCCAACACCTACTTCTGGATCGACCGGACCCGGCGCGTCTGCGGCGTCTTCCTCTCGCAGGTCTTCCCGTTCTACGACCACACGGCGATCGACCTGCTTGGGAGGTTCGAGACGGAGGTGTATCGAGCGCTCTAGCGTTCTTCAGGCTACGCTCCGGCGGGCAAGATCCACCGCGTAACCCCTACACACGCCGCCGGACTTCGGATCATCGAGGCGTGGCGCCAGGACTACAGCGCCGTGCGGGCCCATAGCGGCCTCGGGTATCTGGCGCGACGGTCAGTTCAGGATCGCGTGCGATCGCGCGCGGTGCTTGACGCCTCCTCCCCACGGGGCTAGCCTTGGCGCACTGGAGGCCCGGCATGCAGTGTCCCCGGTGCCAGACGGAGAATCCACCCCAGGCAAAGTTCTGTCTAGAGTGCGCGTCGCCCCTGGCCCGTACCTGCCCAAACTGTGGGACCCCGCTTCCACCAACGGCCAAGTTTTGCCTGGAGTGCGTGCATCCGGTCCCTGGACCCGGACCGACTCCCAGTCAGCCCCGCTTCGGCTCGCCGCAGGCCTACACGCCCAAGCACCTCGCCGAGAAGATCCTCACGTCCAAGAGCGCGCTGGAAGGGGAGCGGAAGCAGGTGACGGTGCTGTTCGCGGACCTCAAGGGGTCGATGGAGCTGCTCGCCGACCGGGACCCCGAGGAGGCGCGGAAGGTCCTGGACCCGATCCTCGACCGGATGATAGCGGCCGTGCACCGTTACGAGGGCACCGTGAACCAGGTGATGGGCGATGGGATCATGGCTCTCTTCGGTGCCCCGGTCGCGCACGAGGACCACGCGGTGCGGGCGTGCTACGCGGCGCTCCGGATGCAGGAGTCCGTCAGCCGGTACGCCGACGAGGTGCGGCGCGTCGAGGGGGTCCCAATCCAGATCCGCCTGGGCGTGAACTCCGGCGAGGTCGTCGTCCGGTCCATTGGGAGTGACCTCCACATGGACTACACGGCGGTGGGGCAGACGACGCACCTCGCGGGCCGCCTGGAGCAGATGGCCGTGCCGGGGTCGATCCTGGTCTCCGCCGACACCCTGGCCCTCGTCGAAGGCTATATCCAAGTCAAGCCGCTTGGGCCATTGCCCGTCAAGGGGCTGGCGACCCCGATCGAGGTCTACGAGGTCATCGGAGCCGGGTTGGTGCGCTCGCGCATGGAAGCGGCCGCCGCTCGCGGGCTGACTCGCTTCGTGGGCCGCGACGCCGAGCTCGAGGCCCTCCGCCAGGGACTCGAGCGAGCACGAGTCGGTCAGGGCCAGGTCGTAGCGCTCGTGGGCGAGCCCGGCGTGGGCAAGTCCCGGCTCCTCTGGGAGTTCATCCATTCCCATCGCACTGAGGGGTGGCTCGTCCTCGAGACCAGCTCGGCCTCGTACGGGAAGGCCACCCCGTATCTACCGGTCACGGACCTTCTCAAGACGTACTGCCAGATCGAAGCCCGCGACGGAAGCCGGAAGATTCGGGAGAAGGTCACCGGGAAGCTCCTCGCGCTGGACGCGACCCTCCAGCCGACTCTGCCCGCCTTCCTCGCCCTGCTGGACGTGCCGATCGAGGACGCCCAGTGGCAGACCCTTGACCCTCCCCAGCGCCGCCAGCGTACGCTCGAGGCCCTCAAGCGCCTGGTTTTTCGGGAGAGCCAGGTCCAGCCCCTGTGCCTGGCCGTGGAGGATCTCCACTGGATTGACTCAGAAACCCAGGCCTTCCTCGACAGTCTGATCGAGAGCCTCCCCACGGCCCGCGTCCTGCTCCTGGTCAATTACCGGCCCGAGTACCAGCACGGCTGGGGGTCGAAGACCTGGCACACGAGCTGGGAATGCGCCCGCTGGCCGCCCAGTGCCACTTCGGCCCTCGGCCAGCTGCCGCGACGGCAGGAGAGCGGGACCGAGCGCAGGAGAACCTCACCACCGCGACGGCGATGTACCGCGAGATGAGCATGGGCTTCTGGCTGGCGCAGGCGGAGACGGCGCTGGGGTCGCTCGGCTGAGGCGGTGGCTGACATGACGAGGACGGACGGCGGCGCGGGGAGCAAGAGGATCGCTGACCTGGTGGCCCAGACTCGGTTGCCGGCGATTTACGAAGCGGGAGAGTGCGTGGAGGCGGCGGTCTTATGTCCTCAGGCCTGACCCGGCCTACGCGAGGCGGAGCCCTTCCTCCAGGGCGAGGCTCACGATGCCGAGCTCGCGCCGCTTTCTGGCGAACTCCTCGGGAGTGTAGCAGAGGATATCGGCGGGAATGTCCAGGTCCAGGTCGGCCAGAATCCGGGACGCTCGTTCGATGAACGGGACCCCACGGAAGCGTTCGGAGACGATCAGCAGGTCGAGGTCGCTCTCGGCGAGCGCCTCGTCCCTGGCGCGCGAGCCGAACACCAGCACGACGGCCGGCCGGTAGAGGCGCCGGAGCCGCGGCAGGTACCGCGCCGCGAAGCGCCTCACGAGCGGATCAGCGACTCGACCCATCGGGCCACCGCCTCGGCCGCTTTCACCTTCGCGCGGGCCGTGGGCTTGTCGTAGAGCTCGTACGGCACTCCGTTGGCCGCGTCGGGGTACCGCGTCACCGTATAGTCGGGGTTGAGGAAGATCAGGTGCGCCATCAGCCGCCTGGGGATGCGCAGGCCCGTGCCCAGTTCCTTCAAGTAGTGGGTGGCCGGGGGACGGGCGCGCTTCCTGTGGAGCCAGGCGCCCTTCAGGTACTTCTCGACCGCCTGGTGGCAGAGGAAGGCGGCGACCTCGTAGGCCTCGATGCCGATGTTCTTCCGCGCGTTCTCGAGATCGCGGCGCGCTTGCAGGACGAGCCGCTCGACCTCCTTCCGCATGGCCATGGCGTCGATGTTAGCACGCGTGTCCTGGCGCTGCCGGTCGTTCCGGGCAGACCGGAACGCGTCATTGCGTGGGGCGCCCCGCGGATCAGGCCCCTTTGGCCGACGCCTCGGAGGCGACGGGCAGGAGCAGCGTGAAGGTCGTGCCCACTCCAGGCCGACTCTCTACCTCGATCGACGCTCCGGGCTGCTCCGCCACGAGCGACCGGACGATGGAGAGCCCGAGTCCCGTCCCCTCCGGCTTCGTCGTGTAGAAGGCCTCCCAGATGTCCGGGAGCTTCTCCGGAGGGATTCCGGGTCCCGTGTCCGCGACCTCCACGGTCACCGCCCTGGATGGACGGTCGGCCGTCACGCCTTCCACCCGCGCGCGGAGCGCGAGCTGGCCACCCGTCTCGGCCATCGCGTCGGTGGCATTCGTCGCGAGGTTCAAGAGGATCTGCATGAGCTGGCTGCGGTCGCCCCGGATCGGCGGGACCACCGCGGGGCTGTCCACGGAGACGGTGACCCCGCTCTTTCGGGCCGGGTACGTGACCAACTCCTGCGTCGCCCGGAGCAGGTCCCCGACATCGAGGAGCTGGGGCTCGGGCTTGGGCGGCTTCGCGTAGGTGGAAAGGCCCGTCATGACGCGCTGCATCCGCGTCACCGCATCCTCCAGCCCCGCGAGGTGACGCGAGAGCCGTTCGGACCCCGGCAGGGCTCCAGAAGCGAGCTGTCCCCGGAGCAGCGCCACCCGGCCCTCGACGACCGTGAGCGGATTCCGGAGCTCGTGCGCCACGCCGGCGGCGAGACGGCCGAGCGCGGCCAGCCGGTCCTGGGTGACGAGCTGCTCCCGCTCCGCGGCATGGGAGGCCTCCAGCCCGATCTGCGTGCCGACCGACGCCAGGAGGGCGA
>CAZDYT010000276.1:0-5701 GCA_964509395.1 uncultured bacterium | reverse complement strand
ACGCAACCCGCATCGTCCGCCTCCCTCACAACCCTGACGTGCGCCCTCCCGGGGGTTCCCACTTTTTCGCTTCACGAGGCCGTGCTACACTACCTGCCGCATCATCGGCCACTACGAATGTTCCAGACAACGGTCGGCCACGCCATCCAGCGATCGCAGGAGCACCTCCTCAAGCTTCAGGACCCCGCCGGGTTCTGGCTGGGCGAACTCGAGGCCGACAGCACCATCACCGCCGAGTACCTCCTCCTGCGCCACCTCCTCGGGACGCCGGACCCCGCGCTCGAGGTCAAGGCCGTGCGATACCTCCGGGAGCGCCAGGGCGCCGACGGGGCCTGGAACCTCTACGAAGGGGGCGCGGGCGACATCTCGGCCAGCATCAAGGCCTACTTCGCGATGAAGATGGCCGGCGTGCCGCCCACCGACGCGGCGATGGTCCGTGCGCGCGAGTGGATCCTCGCCCACGGCGGCCCCGTGCAGGCCAACGTCTTCACCAAGATCACCCTCGCCCTGTTCGGACAGTATCCGTGGGGCGGCGTGCCCGCCATGCCCGTGGAAATCATGCTCCTGCCCCGCTGGGCGTACTTCAACATCTACGCCATCTCGTACTGGTCTCGGACCGTCATCGTGCCGCTGCTCATCATCATGGACCGCCGTCCGGTGCACCTGCTGCCTCCCGAGCGCGGCCTCGAGGAGCTTTGGGCCCACCACCTCCACCTGGAGGACCCGGCCTACGCGCGGAAGGGCTGGGTCTCCTGGAAAAATTTCTTCATCGGGGTGGACGGGGTCGTGAAGGCCTGGGAGGGTTACGGGCCCCGCCCGTGGCGGGCCCGCGGCATCCGGGCGGCCCACGACTGGCTCGTCCCGCGTGTCTCGGCCCCGGGCGGCCTCGGCGGCATCTACCCGGCGATGGCGAACGCCGTCCTGGCCCTGCGGCTCTTGGGCTACAGCGACGATCACCCGCTCGTGGCCGGCCAGCTCAAGGAGCTCGTGGCGCTCGGGATCGAGGAGTCGAAGCGGTTCCACGTCCAGCCGTGCGTGTCGCCGGTCTGGGACACGACGCTGGCCCTGAATGCCCTCCTCGAGTCCGGGGTGCCGGCCGGGCATCCCGCGCTGGTGCGGGCAACGGACTGGCTGCTCGACCGACAGATCTTCGAGCCGGGGGACTGGCAAGCGTGTCGGCCCGGCCTCGAGCCGGGCGGGTGGCCCTTCCAGTTCGCCAACGAGTTCTACCCGGACCTGGACGACACGGCCATGGTGCTGATGGGGCTCGCGCACGTCGACCATCCCGACGAGGCGAGGCTCCGACCGGCCATCGAGCGGGGCGTCCGCTGGCTCGTCGGGATGCAGGGGAAGGACGGCGGGTGGGCCTCCTTCGACACGGACCAGACCCGGCTCCTGCTGAACAACATCCCGTTCGCCGACCACGGCGCACTCCTCGACCCCGCCACCGAGGACCTCACGGCGCGCTGCCTCGAGTGTTTCGGGCGCCTCGGCGACCTCCCGCGGAACCATCCGGCCATCCGGGCGGGTCTCGCCTTCCTCCAGCGCACGCAGACGGCCGACGGCGCCTGGTACGGGCGGTGGGGCGTGAACTACCTCTACGGGACCTGGTCCGTCCTCCGTGGGCTCGAGGCGATCGGCATCGGGCCCGAGCACCCGATGGTGCGCCGTGCGGTCGCCTGGATCGAGCGGCACCAGAACGCCGACGGCGGCTGGGGCGAGACGTGCGACTCGTACGCGGATCGGCGGCTGGCCGGCATCGGGCCCTCGACCCCCAGTCAGACGGCCTGGGCGCTCCTCGGCCTCTTCGCCGGCGGCCGGACCGAGGGACCGGCAGTGGTGCGCGGGCTCGCCTACCTTCTGTCGACCCAGCGAAGGGACGGCGGGTGGGACGATCCCTACTGGAACGGCACGGGCTTCCCGCGCGTCTTCTATCTGAAGTACCATCTGTATGCGCACTACTTCCCGCTCTGGGCGCTGGGGGTTTGGCGCCAGCATCATTCATGAGCCGTCCGGGGCGCCCGCGGCGCGCCTAGAGTGAGCTCGGTGACCGCCTCCATTCTCGATCCTGTGCAGGGGCTCGGCCGGGCCACCCTCAAGACGCTGGCGATCCTCGGCCGGTTCGGCGTCTTCTTCGCCCAGGCGCTCTGCATGCTCGCCGTCCCGCCGTTCAAGCTTCGACAGACGTACCAGCGAGTCTCCTTCATCGGGGTTCGCTCCATGTCGATCATTCTCCTGACGGGCGCGTTCACCGGCATGGTCCTGGGGCTCCAGGGCATCCTCATGCTCCGGCGCGTCGGCTCGGAGGCCTTCGTCGGCCCACTCGTCGCGCTCTCGCTCGTGCGGGAGCTCGGCCCCGTTCTGTCGGCGCTCACGGTGACGGGGCGCGCCGGCTCGGCGCTGGCCGCCGAGATCGGCGTCATGCGCATCACCGAGCAGATCGACGCGCTCACGGTGATGGCGCTGAACCCGATGCGGTACCTGGTCGTCCCGACCCTCGTCGCCGGCGTGATCGCGTTGCCGATCCTGGGCTGGGTTTTCGACGTGCTCGGCATCTTCGGGGGCTACCTTGTCGCGGTCAAGCTCTTCGGCGTCTCAGGGGGAACGTACTTCGGCCAGATCCAGACCTACCTCTCGACGACCGATCTCTGGGTCGGGTTCTGGAAGTCGCTGGTGTTCGGCATCATCATCACGTGGGTGGCGTGCTACAAGGGCTTCTACGTGGGGCACGGCGCCGAGGGCGTCGGACGGGCGACGACGGAAGCGGTGGTCCTGGCCTCGGTGCTCATTTTCGTGTTCGACTACTTCATGGGCTCGGTGCTGCCGTGACGAGAGCGCCGGCCGCTTCCGGGACGGACAATCGTCTCGGGCCTCGCCTGACCTCGGATGTCGACGGCTGAGCTCCTGGCCCGCGGTCGTGAGGCGCCGGTGAGCGACGGCCCGCCGGCGATCCAGATCGAAAACCTCCACAAGCGATTCGGCACCCAGCCGGTGCTGGACGGGGTGACCCTCGACATCACGCCGGGCGAGCTGATGGTCATCATCGGCCGTTCGGGCGCCGGGAAGTCCGTGCTCCTGCGCCACATGCTCGCGCTGGTGCGACCCGATGCCGGCCGGATCATGATTGCAGGGCAGGACATCACCACCCTGCGGGGCCGCGCGCTCGACCGGGTGCGGGAGCGCTTCGGTGTCGTCTTCCAGGGCGGCGCGCTCTTCGACTCGCTGACCGTCTTTCAGAACGTGCTCTTCCCCCTCAAGGAGAAGAGCCGGCTGCCGATGCCCGAGCTCGTGTCGCGCACCCGGGAGGCACTGGATCAGGTGGGGCTGGCCGACATGGGGCACAAGTTTCCCGCCGAGATCTCGGGCGGCATGCGCAAGCGGGTCGCGATCGCTCGGGCGCTGGTGACCGAGCCGCAGGTGGTCTTCCTGGACGAGCCGACGACGGGACTCGACCCCATTCTCGTGAACTCGATCCACCACCTCATCGTCACGTTGCATCGCCGGTTCAACTTCACGGCGGTCATGGTGAGCCATGAGATCCCGGAGATCTTCGCCATCGCCGATCGCATAGCCTTCCTCGACGGCGGCCGGATCCGTGAGGTCGGTACCTCGGCGGAGATCCAGGCGTCGGCGGATTCATCCGTGCGTCAGTTCATCCATGGGGAGATCGAGACGCATGCGACATAATCTTCGGAAGGAGGCTTCGCCGACGGCCATCTCGGCCCTCCTCCCAGGGAAACCCAGGGAGCCCTACGGAGGACCACTCGGGAGTGGACGCTCGGGCGGAGACGCGTGATGCGCCGCGAGATCGAGATCGGGGTCGGACTGTTCATGCTCGTGGGCGTCTTCGCGCTGGCGTACCTCTCCATCAGCCTGGGCCAAGTCGACCTGTTCGGCGCCCGGGGCTACACCGTCCACGCCGACTTCCCGACCGTGGGCGGCCTGAAGGCCGGAGCCGCGGTGGAGATCGCGGGCGTCCCCGTCGGCCGTGTGGAGTCCATCCAGCTCAAGGACTATCAGGCCCGCGTCTTCATGCACATCACCAACGGCATCCAGATCCAGACCGACGCCATCGTCTCGATCAAGACCAAGGGCCTCATCGGCGAGAAATTCGTGCAGATCAGCCCCGGCGGCTCCGACAAGATCGTCCCTCCCGGCGGCCGCTTGACCGAGGTCGAGGCCCCGGTGGACATGGAAGAGTTGATCTCGAAGTACATCTTCGGCAAAATCTGACGATGCTCGGCGCCCGCCTCCTCATCTCTGCGGGACTCACCCTCGCCCTGCTCGCACCCTGCGCGGCGCAAACGCGGCCGGCTGGCGGCCCCGCGCTGGCCGCACGGCGCGTGACGCTCAGCCTCGAGGAAAGCCTGCGGGCGGCCCTGGCGCGGAGTCCCGAGGTCCGGCAGGCCGAAGCCGAGGTCGAGGGGGTCCGGGGCAAGCAGCTCCAAGCCCAGGGCATCGGCTACCCGCAGATCGAGGTGACGACGGTCCTCGGGCCCTCGCCCCGCGCGCGCGGCAACCAGGTGAGCTCGCCCGACAACCAGTACTCCCCCGACCTCACGGGCGTCTTCATCCGCAGCGGGATCGAGATCATCCAGCCCGTGTTCACCTGGGGTCTCGTCCAGAATGCCCGCCTCGCGGCCGAGCACGGCGTCCGGGCGACCCAGGCCGGGATCGACACGAAGAGCACCGAGGTGGCGCTCCGGGTGAAGCAGGCCTACTGGGGCCTCGTCGTCGCCACGATGATCAAGGAGTTCCTCCTCGAGATCCGCGACCAGCTCAACCAGACGGTCGAGCGCACCGACCGGCTGATCGAGGGCGGGTTCGCGACCGAGGTGGATGTCTTCCGTCTGCGAGCGAGCAAGGGGGAGCTCGAAAAGAACCTGAATCTCGTCGAGAAGAACATCGACCTGGCCCGCACGGCGCTCGCGACATGGACCGGCCAGCCGCCCGGTACGATCGTCGAGACAACCGATCAGGCGATCCCCGTGGAGCTGCGCGATCTTCGGGCGCTCGAGCTGTTCGTGGAGGATGCCCGACAGAAGCGACCCGAGTTCACACAGCTCCGGGAAGGGATCAAGGCCCGCCAGTACCTCGTGGACGTCGAGAGGAAGAAACGCTACCCGCTCTTTTTCGTGGGCATCCTCGGCTCGGTCGCCTACGCGACCAACCGCGACCGCCTCGACAACCCCTTCGTTGTCGATCCCCTGAACCACGTCGCGGTCGGCCCCGTGGTGGGCTTCCGGTTCGACCTCGACTTCGGGATCGCCGCCGGCAAGATCAAGGAGGCGGAGGCGGAGCTCCACAAGCTCGAGGCTCTCCAAGACTTCGCCCAGGACGGCATCTCGCTCCAGGTCCGCGAGGCGTATGACGCGGTGGTCGAGGCTCAGCGGAACGTCAAGGCGTTCGACGAGGCGCACGAGAACGCGAAGAAGTGGCTGGTGGCGGCTTCGGCGAACTTCGACCTGGGCGTCGGCGAGCCCCGCGAGCTGGCCGATGCGTTTGTCGCCTACGCGAAGACACGGGGCGACTACCTGCTGGCTCTCTTCGCATACGTCTACGGCCTCGAGCAGCTCGCCAACCGGGCCGGCCTGGACGTCGAGGAGGTCCGCCGGCTGGTGCCCCCGGGGGCCCGGGCCGCCGCGACTCGTGCTCGGTTCGTCGTGCGACGAGGCTGTTCTCCCGGCGTCGCACCGGGCCG
>CAZDYT010000275.1:0-5712 GCA_964509395.1 uncultured bacterium | reverse complement strand
AGGCCGAACCACTCCTCCTCGAGTAGCAGTTCGCGCTCGGCCCGCCGAACCGCGCCCGCGGGGAGCGGCTCCGGGCTGCCCGCCAGCGCCGCACGGGGCCGTCCGCTGCGTTCCGACCACGCCAGGCCGCCTCCCGCGGGGACACAGGAGGGGTCCAGGGTCGCTCCCGCTGGCGTGCCCGGCCGCGCCTGGGCTATGCTGGCGGCGCAGTGGGGGAGAGCCGCGGTGTCGCGAACGAGCGTTTGGACTTCCGAGCCCCCGGCATATGAACCGTCAGGAACTGGCCGCAATCAAGATCGGCAAGGAGCTGGGGGACGTTTCCGAAGACACGCTGCGCTTCTTCAAGCAGATCGGGGTGGAGCACGTCGGCATGCCCACGCGCTACGTGACCGAGCCCGGAGCCGTCCCGACCACGCGCCCCCTTGTGCCGCCCGCGCAGACGGGTCCTGTCGGCGAGATGGGCGCGCCGTGGGACGAGGCCGAGCTGCGGCACATCAAGGCCCGGATCGAGTCGTTCGGCCTGACGCCGACGATGGCCGCGCTGTCCCTCTCCGGCAACATCGTCATGGGCCGTCCGGGCCGCGATGCCGACTTGGCAGTGGCCAAAGCCAACATCGCGACCGCGGGGCGGGTGGGCCTGCGGGTCCTGACCTACAACTTCACCGCGCTCCGAGCCTCGGAGGGATACGGGGCCCGGCGTGGCGGCGGGCGGGGCGCGGCTCACCTGCGCGATTTCGACTACGAGCGCATCCGCGATTTGCCGCCGCTGGACTCAGTGGGACGACATTCGGCGGATGAGATGTGGGAGCGGTTGACGTATTTCTTGCACGCGGTGGTTCCCGCAGCCGACGCTGCCGGGGTGCGCCTGGCCTGCCACCCGAACGACCCACCCGTGGACGAATATCGGGGCGTGGCTCAACCGCTGAGCGACCTGACAAGCTGGAAGCGCCTCATCGAGATCGTGGACAGCCCGGCGAACTGCCTGTACCTCGATACCGGCGTGACGACCGAAGTGGGCGCAGACGCGGTCGAGGCCATCCACTACTTCGGCGAGCGAGACCGCATCGCCGCGGTTCACCTTCGCAACGTGCGGGTGGAGATGCCCCGCTATAAGTACGTCGAGACTTTCCACGACGAGGGGGACTGCGACCTGGCGGCCTGCATGCGGGCCTTTCACGACGTCGGCTACGAGGGTCTCATCGACCCCGACCACACCCCGGGCATCACCGGCGACACCCGCGACACGCGCGTCGGCTGGGCCTTCGCCATCGGCCAGATCATCGCCCTGCGAAGCGCCGCTCAGCCGCTCAGCACCACGGCTGGTTGAACGGAGGCCGCCGGTGATAGGATGAACCGGGCCGGGGCCGGGTGGGTTGCGACTCCGAGGTCATGGGTAGAGGAGGGGACGATGCGATCCCGAAGGTCGCTCAGCGGGATCAGGCGGGCGGCGGGCCGGTGGACGGTCGCGATGCTGCTGGCGCTGCCGGCTGTCGGGGGCCATCCCGAGGTCGACGCGGTCGAGAAGGTCTCACCGATCACGGTCAACATCAACCAGTCGCCCTGGTTCGAGGGGTTCCGTAGGCTGGTCGAACTGTACGAGAAGGAGACCGGTAACAAGGTCAATCTCAACGTCAACCCCTACCTCGGATCACTCGAAGCCTCACGGAACTCCGTACGGGCCAAGGAGGGGTTCGCCCATCTGCTCGTCATCGACAACAACTGGGTGGTCGAGTTCTATGCGGGCGGATTTCTGACACCGATCACCGAGATCGACCCGTCCTTCCGGCTCGACGCGGGGGTCAACACCTACGACGACACGGTGTACTGGGACGCGACGCGGAAGACCTTCGGGGCGAAGACCGGGAAGCTGCTCGGCGTGCCCGTCAACGGCAACGTGGAAGTGCTGTTCTACCGGGAGGATCTCTACCGGGAGCACGGGCTGAAGATCCCGGACATCTGGGCCGAGCTGCGGGAGAACGCCAAGAAGCTCCATGACCCACCCCGCCGGTACGGCATCGTCCACTACGACGACCGGAACTTCGTGATGGCGAACTTCGCCGCCTATCTCTTCTCCTGGGGTGGGGGCCTCTTCAGGGATCCCAAGGCGGGTGACTTCACCGTGGTGATCAACAGCCCCGAGGCACTCCAGGCGTTCGAGTTCTACAAGGACCTGGGCCGGGAGGCGGGGCACCCCAGCGTGGGCGCGATCAGTCAGGGCCAGGCGATCGAAGCACTGGTGACCGGCAAGGCCGCCCACATCGTGGCCGTGATCGCAGCCTGGGGGCAGGTAGACGACCCGACCAAGTCCGTGGTGGTGGACAAGGTGAACGCGACCGTGATTCCAAAGGGCCCCCGCGGTGACCGGGCCTCCCGGGCGGGACACTGGATCGGCGCCGTCCCCCGAAACGTCCCACCGGAGAAGCAGCGCGCCGCGCTCGAGTTCCTCAAGTGGTTCGTCACGCGGGAGAATCAGGTCAAGTACACCGAGTTTGGTGCGGTCCCGGTGCGCACGGACGTGGCCGAGTCCGACCTGGCCAAGCAGCGGAGGTTCCGCTTCTTGCCGGCGTTGGCCCAGAACTCCAAGATCGCCCGGATGCCCTATCCCCTCGCGGAGGCCCCGAAGGTCACCGAGATCCTCAACCTCCGGCTCAACGAAGCGCTCACCGGGGGGCGATCCTCGAAGGACGCCCTCAACGCGTCGGCCGCGGAGATCCACGAACTCCTGAAGGGGGCCGGCTACAAGACCGGGCGCCTCGTCGATCTGCGGTAGAAAAGCGGACCGACTCGCCGCCGATCCTGGCTCGGAGGCCTCGTCGAGAATCGTCTCGCCCCGCGGTGTGGGCATGAGGCGGACGCCGGCGGCCAGCGACCGGACGTGGCGCACCCTGTTCATCGCGCCGGCCCTGGCGGTCTTCCTGCTCCTGACCGCCCTGCCGGTGCTGAACCTGGTCGCCTTGAGCCTCCACGACATCACCTGGGTCCAGGGCCGGGCGCACTGGAGCTGGGTGGGAACCCGACACTACGCCGCGCTGCCGAGGGATCGGACCTACATCGCCGGGATCGGCAACACCGCCGTGTTCGCGGTCAGCGCGGTGGCTCTCCAGATGGTCCTGGGATTCGCCCTGGCCCTGCTGACCTCCAAGGTTGGGCGAGGGCGGCTCCTCTACCGCGCCGTGTTCATCCTCCCCATCCTCATTCCGGGCATCGTGATCGGTGCGATCTGGAAGCTCATGTATCACCTGGATTTCGGCTTGATCAACCAGACGCTGGGTCTCCTGGGCCTCGCTCCCCAGAACTGGCTCGGGGATAAGCGCCTGGCCCTCGTGTCCGTCATCGTCGTGGACGTGTGGCACTGGACGCCGTTCTGCTTCCTGCTGCTCCTGGCGGGCCTGGAATCCTTGCCCCGAGACGTGTACGAGGCCGCGCATGTGGACGGGGCCACGGGATGGCAGGAACTCCGCCACGTCACCCTGCCGCTGATGCTGCCCACCCTCGGGGTGACCCTCCTGTTCCGGCTGATCGCGGCCGTCAGAGTCTTCGACGAGGTGTACCTGCTGACCTCGGGGGGACCCGGGACGGCCACCGAAGTCATCAGCTTCACCATCTACCGCCGGTTCTTCACGGAGAGCCGCGAGGGCTTCGGCGCCGCGATGTCCGTGGTTACCATCTTCGCCCTGTCGCTGCTCGTCCTCCTGACGCTGGCTGCGCCGCGTCGCCGCCCATCGACACCGTGACTCTCCCGCCACGTCCCGGACTCGGATCCATCGCTCGACACCTCGGGCTCCTCGCCGGCACTGTGGCGTTCGTATTTCCCTTTCTCTGGATCATCCTCGCCGCGTTCAAGACTCAGATCGCGCTCCTGACCGGGCAGGTCGTGTTCACCCCCGTCCTGATGAACTTCGAAGAGCTCCTCGTTTCCAAGACCTCCCGCTTCCTGGCCAATTTCGGCAACAGCCTCCTGGTGGGGACTTGCAGCACCGTGTTCGCTCTCGGGACCGCCGCCCTGGCCGCCTACTCACTCCAGCGTCTCCCGTGGCGCGCCTGGGTCGTCCGGGGATTCCTGGCCTGGGCCATCCTCTTCCACATGGTGCCGCCGATGACCTTCGTGGGCGCCTGGTTCTTCTTGTTCCGCAGCGTGGCGTTCGACAACACCTACAGCGGGCTCATCCTGGCTCACGCCGCCCTGAACCTGCCCCTGGGCCTCTGGCTGATGGCGACGTTCCTCCGCGAGGTGCCCCGGGAACTCGAGGAGGCCGCGCGGGTGGACGGGGCCTCCACCCCGGTGATCCTCGTCCGCATCGTGCTCCCGCTGGTGGCTCCGGGGTTGGTGGCGGCGGCCATCCTCATGTTCATCTTCAGCTGGAACGAGTTCGCCGTGACCGTCAACCTGACCCAGAACGAGACCCAGACGGTCCCCGTAGCGATCGCGAAGTTCGCCCAGGAACACGAGGTGAAGTACACGGCGATGGCGGCCGGCTCGACGCTGTCGCTCCTCCCGGCCCTGGCGCTTCTGCTGTCGGGTCAGCGGTTCATCGTGCGGGGCCTGGTGGCCGGCGCGCTCAAGTGATCCTGCCCGGGCGCGACCTGGCCGTCGCTCGCGGGTATGTCCGCTGGCCGGTTCACCGAGCCGCTAAGTTGACCTCGCGAGCAGGGCCGGCAGCCGCTCGAGCGCCTCCCCGATCCGCGGGCCGTACCACGCCAGGAGCTTCCCGTCCACCAGATGCACGCGGCCCGTCGCGACGGCCGGGATCTCCGGGAAGGTCTCGAAGTCCGAGCGGTGCGCCGCACGGAAGCGGTAGGGCTCGTCGGGGAGCAGGATCACCTCGGGCGCGGCCGCGGCCACGTCCTCGAGCGTCACCGTCGGGTAGCGCTCGGGGCGGCCGGCGAAGATGTTCGCGCCGCCGCACACCGCGAGCATGTCGTGGACGTAGGTGTCGCGGTTGATCGTCATGTAGGGCCCGCGCCAGATCGGGCAGAAGACGCGGACTGGCCGCCGCGCCGCCGCCACCTTCGCGGTCTCGTCATAGCGCTGCTCGAGCGGCGCGGCCAGGGCCGCCCCCTCGGCGCGGCGCCCGGTCACCTCCCCGAGCTCCCGGATGAGCTGGATCCCCTCCCGCACCGTCCGCGGGAACGTGACCCACACCGGGACGCCCCAGGCGCGGAGCTGCTC
This sequence comes from uncultured bacterium, assembly GCA_964509395.1. Classification (GTDB taxonomy): domain Bacteria; phylum Methylomirabilota; class Methylomirabilia; order Rokubacteriales; family DASRDR01; genus CAZDYT01. Next base: position 542 of record CAZDYT010000275.1, on the reverse strand, counting down.
CACCACGTCCCGGCGGTTCTCCTCGATGTTGGCGATGACGAGGTCAGGCGAGAGCGCGCGGATCCGGTCGAGGTCCGGGTCCTTCTCGCGCCCGACCTTCGGCTTCGAGGCCACCCGGGCCCGCGGCTCGGTTCAGAAGCGCGTGATGCCGGCGATCCGGTCGTCGAGCCCGAGGGTGAAGAGGATCTCGGTGATGCTCGGGATCAGCGAGACGATCCGCGACGGGCGGGGCGGCAGCGCGACGTCGGTCCCGCTCGCGTCCCGCCGCGTGACCGCCGTCACGGGGCTTGGAGGACCAGGCGCGACCGCACGCTCTTCACGCCGGGGACCTCGAGCGCGCGCTCGATGGCGCGGGCGCGCTCGCGGAAGGTGGGCACGGTCCCCGTGAGCGTGACGCGGCCCTCGCGCGCCTCGGCCTCGATCACGGCGGCCCGCAGCGCCGGGTCCGTGGCGAGGGTTCGCGCGACCTGTGCCGCCAGGGCCGAGTCGGCGGCGCTGGGCACCTCCGGCGGCGCCGGCGGCCGGGGCGGCGGAGCCACGGG
>CAZDYT010000274.1:0-5717 GCA_964509395.1 uncultured bacterium | reverse complement strand
CCGTCGTGATGTCCGGCGTGGCCGTGGGGGCTCCGTACCTGATGGTGGTGGTCATGGACTGAGACCGGGCCCCGGTCGGGGCCAGGAGCACGAGCAGGACCGGAAGCACCGAGCACACCCATCCACATCGTCTGAGAACGGCGGTTCCCATCGTGGCCCTCCCTCTCGTTGAGCGTCTCGTTGGCGTGGCGCCTCGCCCCGGCGTCGCGGACCTCATGCGGTGTCGAGCCCGACCTCGCGGCGGGCCCGCATGCACGTGTCCACGATCACGTAGATGAGGCAGCGGGTGAGCTTCTCCATCTCCCGGAGGTCGACGACGTTCATGCCTTTCGAGAAGTCGTCGGGCATGGGGGCATCGCTGGATACCCGCGCCATGCCGACCCGCGCCGTCGGGATTCCGTGCCCCCGCAGGACGTTCGCGTCGGTCGCGCCGCTCTGATTGGGTCGCGCCGCGTGGGGGCGCCCCTCGGCCGCCTCCCAGCCGCGCATGCAGGACTGGACGATCCAGCTCCCCGGGTCGGTGCTCGTGCCCGGCACCGCCAGCATCATCTCCCAGGAGAGCTCGAGCTCCGGATGCCGGCGGCGGATCCCGGCGATGGCGTCCGAGAACTGGCGCTTGGCGTCGGTCACGCTCGTCCGCGGGCTCAGCCGGAGGTCCAGGTACACATCACAGGCGGCCGGGACGAAGGTCGGCTTGTAGGTCCAGCCGCCCTCGATGGCGCCGATGCTGCCCTGGGGGGCGACCAGACCCGATGTGTTGCGCTCCGTGTACTCGACGAACCACCGCTCGAGCTCCTCGATGAGGGTCGCCATGCGCACGATCGGGTTCTCGTAACGCCCGAAATGTCGGATCCCGGCGTAGTTCAGGCCCCCGTGCACCCGGACCCTGAACCAGGCGAGCCCGACCTCCTCCCACGCCACGGACCAGCCGGTCTTCGCGATGACGGCGAAATCACCCCGGAAGCCCCGCTCCAGCATGAAGGCGCAGCCGCGTCCGTGCCCCACGTCGTCCCGGGCCGCCGGGGCCCCGGGCCGGCGGTTGGTGGGCATGCCGCCCGCGCCGAATCCGGCGAGCACCGAGCCGCGCAGCGGCGCGCCCGCGCGTCGCACGGCCTCGATCGCGGCGACGATGCAGGCACCGTGCCCCTTCGGGTTGTTCGCCCCGAGCCCGACCACGTAGTCCCCGTGGACGGTGGCTCGCGGCACCATGTCCTCGCGCAGGCTCGGGCCGACCCACGGGACGTCCTCGCGCTCGATGCCGACCGTGTGCGTGTCGATGGGCGCGTACAGGAGGAGCTCGGGGCCGTCCCCCTGCCCGGCGTAGCGCAGGATGGCGTTGGCCTGCTCGGCGTCGATGGGCTGGTAGATCCCCTCCAGGCCGACCCGCTGGCCCCGCGCGGCGAGGTGCTCGGCGAGAGCGCGCTCCTCGCCCGTGGGGCTGGCGATGGAGGTCATCTCGACGACGATCTCGCGCAGCAGATCCCGGCTCACCTGCGCCAGGATCCGCTCGTACCAGGAGTCCTGCTCGCCGGACAGCGAGAGTCGCGTGACGGGGGGGTCGACGGAGATGCTCACTCAGCTCACCTCGCGGCCGCCCGCTCGGACTCCTTCCACGGGGTCAGGCGCCGCTCCGCCCACTTCGCGACGGAGGTCAGGAACAGCCCGAGCCCCACGAGCGTCAGGACCGGCACGAAGAGCTTCGCGGTCGCGAACGCGTTGGAGAACACGATGACGAGGCCCCCGAGCCCGCTGATCGCGGTGAAGAACTCGGCCGTCACGACGCCGATCACGGCGCGACCGACGGCCAGCCGCACGCCGGCCATGATGAAGGGGACGGAATTGGGAAGCACCACCTTGGTCGAGATCTGGCGGTCGGTCGCGCCGTAGGCCCGGACGGCATCCACCAACCCCTGGCTGGTGTTGTGGACGCCCGCATAGGTGTTGATGACGATCGGGAAGAACGCGGACATGCTGACGATGACGACCTTCGCGGTGACCCCGAGCCCGAACCAGAGCTGGATGAGCGGGATGAGCGCGACCGACGGCGTGTTGTAGAGCGCCGTCACGAAGGGGTCGAGGGTGAGGCTGATGAGGCGGTAGTGACCCATCAGGAACCCGATCCCGATGCCCACGGTCAGCGCGATCCCGAACCCGGCGACGAGCGCCCGGAGCGTCTGAACGGTCGCCCTGAGGAGCTCGCCGTCACGGATCAGGTCTACGAGGGCGCCGGCGATCGCGACGGGATAGCTCAAGAACACCGGGTTCAGCGCGCGGCCGTACAGCTCCCAGGCGACGAGCACGACGAGCACCGAGGTCACCCTGATGACGCTGGGGTGCCGCACGAGAAACCCGCCGCGTGCGCGGGGAGGCTCCAGCCCGTAGATGAGGCCGTCGTCGGCCGGGCGCTGCGCGTCAGTCATGGTGGATCGCTCCGCTCTCTTCGTGGTCGCCACGGTAGTAGTCGGTCCTTTCTGCCAGGATGTCGCTGACGGCCTTCCGGATCTCGATGAAGCGGTGGCTGGATCGGGCGCCGCGCCGGCGGGGCTTCGGCAGGTCGACGGCCACCTCCGCGACCGGGCGGCCTGGCCGGGCGCTGAAGACGAGGATCCGGTCCGAGAGATAGACGGCTTCGTCGATCGAGTGCGTGACGAACAGGACCGTCACGTTCATCTGTTCGCAGATGCGCAGGAGCTCGTCCTGGAGGAGCGTCCGCATCTGCGCGTCAACCGCGCCGAACGGCTCGTCCATGATGAGCATGCGCGGCTCGGCCGCGAGCGCCCGGGCCAGGCCCGTCCGCTGCTGCATGCCGCCCGACAGCTGGTGCGGATAGCGCTTCTCGAAGCCCGTCAGCCCGACGAGCTCGATGTAGCGGCGGGCCCGCTCCCGGCGCTCGGCTTTCGAAATACCCTGGATCTCCATGGCGAGCTCGACGTTGCCGAGCACGGTCCGCCACGGGAGCAGCGCGTAGTGCTGGAAGACCAGGCAGCGGTCCGGGCCGGGCGGCCCAGCCGGACGGCCGTCGATCAGGACACTCCCGCCCGCGATGTCCTCCAGGCCGACGATGATCCGCGCGAGCGTCGTCTTGCCGCATCCGCTGGGGCCGAGGGCCGAGACGAACTCCCCGTCCCGCACGGAGAACGAGACGTCGTTGAGGACGAGGAGGCCCGCCGGCCCGCGCGGCGATGGCTGGAAGAAGATTTTCTTGACGCTGCGGAGCTCCAGCGCGGTGGCGCCGGTCATGCCGATCTCCCCGCGAACCTCGCCAGGATCTCCGCCGCGAACTTGATCCCACGCACGAAGTGCTCCTCGGTGACGAACTCGTCGGTCGCGTGGCCGCGGAAGCCGGGCGGCCCGATGCCAGTCTGCACGCCCGGGATGCCGAGCCGCCTGCCGAGCCACGCCCCTTGCCGGCCGGCGTACTCCTCCGTCGGCTTCAGCACGGTCGCGCCGTAGAGCCGCCCCGCGGCGGCCACCGCGGCGTTGACGATCGCCGCGTCGGGATCGGTCTTCGCCGGCTCGACGCTGGCCAGCACCTCGATCGCCACGTCCCCGAACCCGCGCCCGTCCAGGTGTCGGCGGAGCAGGTCGAGCACCCGCTCCGGCGTCTGGTTGGGCACGATCCGGAACTCGAGCTTGGCCGTGGCCCGATCCGGGATGACGGCCTTGGGTCCGGCGCCGGCGTACCCGGACCGGATCCCGCAGATCGCGAGGCCCGGCTGGAACAGCAATCGCTCGACGGCGTCGAGCCCGCGCACGCCGGTCAGGAAGGAGCCGAGGCCCGCCTCCGCCAGCTGCGCCGCATCGTCCCACGGCATGGCCGCCATGAGCGCGCGGTCCCGGAGAGACGGGGGCTCGATGTGGTCAGCGAAACCCTCGATGAGGACCCGCTCGTCGGCGTCCTTGATCGAGGCGAGCGCCCAGACGAGGCGCCACGCCGGGTTGACGAACAGGCGCGCGCCCGCGGAGTGCAGCTCGTGCCGCGCGCCGGTGCAGGTCAGCTCGACGTAGAGCATCCCGCTGGTGCCCAGGCCGATCTTGGGCACCCCCCTCGCGTCGAAGCCACCGTCGAACGACAGCGCCCCGTCCGCCGCGAGCCGGCCCGCGTAACGTTCGACGAACAACGGGAGGTTGGGGCTGCCGCGCTCCTCCTCACCGTCGGCGATCAGCTTGACCCCGCACGGAGCGGAGCCCTCCAGCTCGACGAAGGTCTCCACGCCCTTGATGAGCGCCAGCAGGTTGGCCTTGGCGTCGGTCGCACCACGCCCGACGATCTTGCCATCGACCCGGGTCGCTCCAAAGGGGGGATAGGTCCACTCCTCGACCGGCTCGGGCGAGATGACGTCGTAGTGGCTGTAGAGGATCACCGTCTTCGCCCCGGGAGGCGCCGGCCACTCGGCGTACACGATGGGTGCCCCGGCGTCGACTCGGATCGCCTGCGCCTGCCCGCCCGCTTCGGCGAGGATCCCCACGAGGTGGTCGGCGAAGCGCTCGACCTCGTCGAGGTGGCCGGTCCGGCTCGGCCGGCGAATGAGGTCGCACAGGAGGTCGAGGTGTTCGTGCGCGCGCGCGTCGACACGGGCGTGGACCTCGCGCAGAGGGATCACCGGCGGCCGCCTCTCACGGGACCGTGTATTCCGAGGCGCGGCAGGACCTCCGTGCCCAGCATCTCGACCTGCTCGAACCAGCTGTCGAACCTGAACCTCAGGTCGAACACGAGCTGGTCGACGCCGAGCGCCTCGAACTTCTGGCATTCCGCGACGACCTCGTCGGGACTGCCCGCGACCAGCTGCCCTTCGAGGTCGGCCACCGTCTCGAAGCGTCCTGACGGCGGCCGCACCGCAAACCTCGTCTTGTTGGCCCACGCCAAGAGACCCGGGAGGTTGACGTGGGCGAGCGCCTCGCTTCGGGTCTCCCCGACCGACGTGGGCGGAATGACGCCGATGCCCGGCCGGACCCGGCCCGCGGCCGCGGAGAGCTTCTCGATCGTCTGGATCCGCTGCTCCAGCGTGCGCATCGCGATGCGCCCGGGCATCCAGCCCTCGCAGAGCTCGACGGCCAGCCGCGCGGCGCGGGGTGACCCGCCGCAGTACCACAGCGGCACCGGACCCCCGAGCGGCTTGGGTTCGATCGTCACGTGCTCGAACTGGAAGTAGGCGTCCCGGTAGGTGACGTCGTCCTCGGTCATGACGCGCCGGAGGACCTCGACGTGGGCCCGGAGGAGCTCAACCCGGTCGGCGCGGCCCAGCCCGACGGCGGCGAACTCGTGGTCGAACGCCCCGACGCCCAACCCGAGGATGAGCCGCGGACCGACCAGGTGGGTGATGCTCGTGACCGCCTGCGCGGTGACGAGCGGATGACGGAACGGGATCAGGGCAGCGGTGCCCAGCCCGATCCGTGACGTCACCGCGCCGACCGCGGTGAGCGTAGTCAGGGCCTCGTAGAAGGTCCGGTTGGGCCGCTCCATCTCCCCGTGCGGCTCGTAGACCAGGTGGTCACGGACCCATACCGAGTCGAACCCCAGCTCCTCGGCGCGCCTGGCGCCCACCAGGAGCTTGTCGCGGTGCGCCTCCTCACCGAAGTGGGGGAGGAGGAGGCCGTACGCCGTCATGCTCCGCGCCTACTCCGGCACGGTGCGGGAGCGGACAACGAGGCGCGCGGGGGTGAGGTACCGGTCGAACCACTCGACGGCGTGCCCCATCGCTTCTCCGAGGCCCGGT
>CAZDYT010000273.1:0-5730 GCA_964509395.1 uncultured bacterium | reverse complement strand
CGGTCGGCATCGCGCTGGTCGTCGGCGCGCTGCGTGCGGCGTGGCTCGCGAACCGCGCGCGGCTGACCGCGGGATTGGAGCGCCTGCCGCGGAGCCGGCGGGTGGCGCTGCGGACCAGCGGCATCGCGCTGGGCCTGCTGGTCCTGCTCGCGTTCCCGCTGTTCGCCGGGAACTTCATCGGCCAGGTGCTGATGCTGGTCGGCCTGTACCTACTGATGGGCATGGGCCTCAACCTGGAAGTGGGGCTCGCCGGGCTGCTCGACCTCGGCTTCGTCGCCTTCTTCGCGGTGGGCGCCTACACCGTGGCGCTGCTGACCGCGGACAGCCCCTTCGCGCTCGCCCACTGGTCCTTCTGGGAGGCGTTGCCGGTGGCCGTGCTGGCTGCGCTGGTGGTCGGCGTGCTGTTCGGTGTGCCCGTGCTCAAGGTGCGCGGCGACTATCTCGCGGTGGCCACCATGGGCCTCGGCGAGATCGTGCGCGTGATCGTGGTCTCCGACATGGCGTCGCCGCTGCTCGCCGGTGCCCAGGGGGTCCTCAACATCCCGCGGCCCGCGATCGGTCCCTACAACCTGAGCGACCCGGTGCAACTCTTCTACCTGACGCTCGCCTGCGCGCTGTTCGCCGCCTTCGTCGCCTGGCGGCTGGAAAACTCGCGGCTCGGCCGCGCCTGGACGGCGATACGCGATGACGAGGACGTGGCCCAGGCGCTCGGGATCAACCTCGTGGACGTGAAGCTGCTCGCCTACGGTCTGGGCGCCGCCTTCGCCGGTGTGGCCGGCGCCATCTTCGCCGTCATGCTCGGCTCCATCTATCCCCACAGCTTCCAGCTCCTCATCTCCCTCAACGTGATGGCGCTCATCATCGTCGGGGGGATGGGGAGCCTGCCGGGCGTGGCAGTCGGCGCGGCCGCCCTCATCGGCATCCCGGAGCTGCTGCGCGAGTTCGGCGAGTTCAGGTTCTTGTTCTATGGTCTCGTCATCGTGGTGATGATGCGGCTCAGGCCCTCCGGGCTGTGGCCGTCGTCGGCGCGTAAGCGCGAAATGCGCATCCTCGTCGAGGCGCAGGCTGCCACCGAGGCCGAGCTGCACCGCCGCGCGGCGCCGGCGGCACGGGTCGAAGGAGAGTGACGTGCCGGGGGAGGCGGTCCTCGTCACCCGCAAGATGACCAAGCACTTCGGCGGTCTGGTCGCCGTGGACGGCCTGGACCTCGCCGTGCGCGAGGGCGGCGTCCTCGGCGTCATCGGCCCGAACGGCGCCGGCAAGACCACGGTCTTCAACTGCGTCATGCAGTTCTTCCCGGTCGACGCCGGCGAGATCCGCTTCCGGGGCGAGCGCATCGACGGGCTCACCCCCGACCGCGTGGCGGCAGCCGGCATCAACCGCACCTACCAGAGCATCCGGCTGTTCAAGAACATGACCGCCCTCGAGAACCTGCTGGTGGGCATGCACCTGTATCTCAGGTCCACCTGGTGGGGCGCGGTGCTCGGGACGCGCCACGCGCGTGGGGACGAGCGCCGCGCGCACGAGACGGCGCTCGAGCTTTTGCAGTTCATCGGGCTCAAGGGACGCGGCGACGTCGTCGCTCGCAACCTCGCCTACGGCGAGCAGCGACGGCTGGAGATAGGCCGGGCGCTCGCCACCCGTCCCAGACTGCTCATGCTGGACGAGGCGATGGCCGGCATGAACCCGCACGAGAGCGCGGACATGATGGCGTTCGTGCGCCGGCTGCGCGACGAACAGGGCATCACCATCTTGCTCATCGAGCACCAGATGCGGGTGGTGATGGGGATCTCGGACACGGTCACGGTGCTCGACCACGGCGTGAAGATCTCGGAGGGCCCGCCCAAGGAGGTCCAGGCGGACACGCGGGTCATCGAGGCCTATCTCGGCAGCGGGGCGAGGCGGCTCGGCCGCGGTACCTGAGAGAAAGAGCGTCGGGGCGACGGCGGATGGCACTGCTCGAGACCGAGAACCTGCACGTCTTCTACGGCAACATCCACGCGTTGCGCGGGGTGTCGCTCTCCCTCGACCGCGACCAGATCGTGACCCTGATCGGCGCGAACGGCGCCGGGAAGACGACCACGCTCAAGGCCATCAGCGGCATCCTATCGCCTGCCGAGGGCCAGGTGAGCTTCGATGGGCAGCGGGTCGACAACGTGGCGCCCCACGACCTGGTTGGACGCGGCATCGTGCAGGTGCCGGAAGGACGGCGCATCTTCGGCCGGCTCACCGTGCTCGAGAACATGCGTCTGGGCGCCTTTCTGCGCAAGGACAGGGACGGCATCCGGGAGGCCGAGGGCCGGGTACTCACGATGTTCCCGGTGCTGCGCGAGCGGCTGCACCAGGTGGCGGGCACCCTCTCGGGCGGCGAACAGCAGATGCTCGCCATAGCGCGCGGGCTCATGTCGCAGCCGCGCGTGCTGCTGCTGGACGAGCCCAGCATGGGGCTCGCCCCGATGCTGGTCGAGCGCATCTTCGAGACCGTGCTCGAGATCCGCCGTCAGGGCGTGCCGGTGCTGCTGGTCGAGCAGAACGCCTTCATGGCGCTGCAGATCGCCGACCGCGGCTACGTGCTCGAAACCGGCCGCATCGTGCTGGAGGGCAGGGGCTCCGAGCTCCTCGAGAGGGAGGAGGTAAAGCGCGCCTACCTCGGCTGAGGACCCGCCCCGCGCGCTGCGCTGCCTGCTGCTCGGCCGAGGGACCCTCGCGCTCGCGCTCCTCGAGGGCCTGATCCAGACGGCGGCCTCGAGCGGGGGTTGCCAGGTGGCCGGGGTGCTGCCGTGGCCCGGGCCGGCCGGCCCTGCCGACCCGGGTGACGCGCTGTTCAAGCAGCTGGTGCGGCGACGCCGCCTCCGGTGTCTGCGCCTCGCGAGCGCGAACGATCCGGCGTTCCCAACACTGCTCGCCCGTCTGGAGGCCGGCGTCGTGCTGGTCGCGTCCTGGGGCGAACGGCTTGCATGCCACGTGCTCGGGGCCGAAGGCGTGCGCTTCGTGAATTGCCACCCGTCGCTGCTCCCCGCGCACCGGGGGGCAAACCCCTACGCCTCGGTCATCCGCGCCGGCGAGCGCGAGACTGGCGTCACCTTCCACCTGATGACGGACCAGATCGACGCGGGTCCCGTGCTCCTGCAGGCGCGTGTGCTCGTGCACGACACCGACACCGGCGGGAGCCTGCGCGAGCGCTGCGCGGCGTGCGCCCGGTCGCTGGTGCCGGCGCTGATCGAGCAGCTGAGCGCGCCCGACCCGCTCAGCGCCGCGACGCCCCAGTGCGCGCTCGGCCGGGCGAGCAGGTTCCCCGGGCTGCGACCGGTCGACGCGGCCCTCGACTTCCGGCTTGACCCCGGGCGTCTGCGCGACCACGTGCGCGCCGTGCAGCCGTGGCTCTCGCCCTACGCGGTCGTGCGCAGGCCCGGCCCCGCGCTGCGGCTCGCCGTCGCCGCCGCACGCCCGGCCGCGGTCGCGCCGGCCGGGACGCCGCACGGCGCCGTGCTCGCCGTGCGTGGCGACACGGTGCTGGTCGGCTGTGCGGGCGGCGCGGTTGCGCTCGAAGGCGTGCGCCTCGTGCTCGCGGGGCGGCAGCTCCCCGCCGGCCTGTCCCGAGCCCTGTGCGGCCTGCTCCTGCGCCCTGGCATGAGGCTCGGCGAAGCCGACGACCCCGATCGGCGTTGAAGAGCACTGTAATCTCTCGGGTACCAGCCAGGAGGGAAGCGCGCGATGTCCACTCCCAGGGTGACCGAGCGAGACGTCGAGACGTATGAGCGGGATGGCGTCGCCTGCTTGCGCCGGGTCTTCGACCAGCCGTGGATCGACCTGCTCGCGGAAGGCGTCGAGAAGGACATCAGGGCGCCGGGCCCGCTGCACACGCTTCAGCAGACCGCGGCCGATCCGGGCTTTTTCCTGACCGACTTCTGCATGGCGCAGCGCATTCCCGAGTTCCGGGAGTTCCTCTTCGATTCTCCGGTCGGGGAGCTGGCGGCGCGCATCATGCGCTCACAGAGGATCAACTTCTTCTATGACGCGATCTGGGTGAAGGAGCGGGGGACCCCCAAGCGGACCCGGTGGCATCAGGACCAGCCGTACTACCCGATCGATGGCGCGCAGATGTGCGTGTTCTGGACGCCTCTGGATCCCGTCTCGAGGGACGTCTGCCTCGAGCTCGTCCGGGGATCGCACCGCTGGCGGCGCTGGTTCCAGCCGGAGCTGACGCGAAGCGGCCAGGACCTCTATCCGCAGAACAGCCCCTACGAGCGGATGCCGGACATCCAGGCCGACCGCGGAGCCTACGACATCGTCGCGTTCGACATGGAACCGGGCGACTGCATCGTGTTTCACGGCCTCATCGTCCACGGGGCGCCGGGCAACACGTCGCTCGAGCGCCGTCGGCGCGCGCTGTCGACCGTCTGGCTCGGCGACGACACGGTGTTTGCCGCGCGCCCCGGACCGGTGCGGCCGCTGTTCGAGGGCCACGGCCTCGCGTCCGGCGATCCCCTGGATTGCGAGTACTTCCCGCGAGTGTGGCCCCGCGGAGGTGCCCAGCACCCCGCCTGCTCGGCCCGGTTCACGTCCCCAGCGTTCCGCATTTCGATCTGACGAATCGCGCTCGCCACGCCCGACGTCGCGAGCCGTGCGGAGCTTGAGGCGGCTGCGCGACCGCTCCAAAGGGGAGAGAGCACTCGCCCTCATGGCAGCAGCCCCCGCGCCCGCCGGTGTCCTTCTCACATCACCGTTCCCCCATTGGGGCTCAGGACCTGGCCGGCGTAGTAGGCGCCCGCCTCCGACACGAGGAACAGAACCGTCAAGGCCACGTCCCGCGACTGTCCCCAGCGCCGAAGGGGGATCGTCGCCCGCACCTCGTCCCGGTACTCGTCGGGGTTGGCCCGCAGCATGTCCGTCTCGGTCGGACCCGGCGCGACCGAGTTCACGTTGATCCCGCCGGGGGCCAGCTCTCGCGCCAATGCCTTCGTCAGCGCGATGACGCCGCCCTTGGAGGCGCAGTAGTGGGCCATCTGCGCCCGGCCGATGAACGCCAGCTCCGATGCGATCGTGACGATCTTGCCGGTCTTCTGCCGAACCATGTGCGGCGCCACCGCCCGCACCGCGTTGAACGTGCCTTTCAGGTTCACGGCGATGACCCGGTCCCATTCCGACTCGGTCATCTCGACGATCGCTCGGTGGTGAGAAATGCCGGCGCTCGTCACCAGAATGTCGATACGCCCCCACGCTTCGACCACGCGACCGACGGCGGCGCTCACCGCGGCGGCATCGGCCACGTCGGCGGCGACGGTTAGCGTCCTGCCCGCGCCCGCCTCCGCCGCCACCGCGCGCGCCAAGGCCTCTTCGCGGGGTTCGGGCGGATGGTTCACGGCGACGCTGGCGCCCGCCCGGGCCAGGGTGAGCGCAATCTCGCGGCCGATCCCGCGGCTGGCACCGGTCACCAGGGCCACCTGCCCGCTGAGCCTCCCGTCATCCATCCGACGCCTCCGCCTCTGGCGACCTCTGCAGATCCCGGTTTGCCCGACGATCGGTTCGCGCTATCGTGAGATGGGTCCGGGGCGGCGACGCGCCGCTACCGGGTCCCCACTCGAACCCGGAGTGCTGACATGAAGCAGCTCGACGAGGGCATCGCCCAAAGCCTCGCTCGACGGGGGCGCGTGGCGGTCGTCTGCCTGCGACCGCCCCTGGTGATTTTCCCGGAGGTCTTACGAGACGTGATCGTTCAACTCGGCGACC
>CAZDYT010000272.1:0-5734 GCA_964509395.1 uncultured bacterium | reverse complement strand
GGAGGTCGCCCGGCACCTCGATCGTGGCCCAGTGCTGGCGGCGGGCCATGGCCGGCCCGAGGCTCACCTGCAGGTGGAACGGGTGGATCAACTCGTAGAGGGCGGCGCCGCCGGTCCCGTGGATCTCGACGGCCTGGTAGTTCGGCCCGCCCGTCCCGCCCCGGCCGGCCACGGCCCGGCTCATGTCGAACGTCCCGATGACGCCGCTCTCGAACTCCGCCGCGAAGGCGCACGCGTCCGGCGTCTCGACCCGGCCCGTCCCGGCGCCCGACGGCAGCGGCCGCTCCGGCACGTACGTCCGGCTGGCGCCGCTGACCGCCACGATGTCGCCCAGGAGGTACCGGGCGAGGTCGACCATGTGGGACCCCATGTCGGCCAGGATCCCCGCCCCGCCGCGGCGGCGCTCGTGCCGCCACGTCCACGGAGCCCGGGGATCGAGCTGGGCATCGGTGAAGTACGCCATCCGCCAGTGCCGGATCTCGTCGAAGTGGCCCTCGGTGACGAGTCGCTTGAGGTAGCGCAGAGCCGGCGCGAACCGGAACGTGAAGGCGACCATGTGCGTCTGCCCGGTGCGCTCGGCCGCCTCGCAGAGGGCGCGCGCGTCGGGGAACGTGATCGCCAGGGGCTTCTCGCACAGGATGTGCTTCCCGGCCACGATGGCCGCCGACGCGACGGGGAGGTTGAGATCGCTGGGCGGGCAGATGACGACCGCGTCGATCGCGGAATCGTTCACCAGCGCCTGCCAGGTCTCGTGGACGCGCGGGATCTCCCACCGGGCGGCGAAGGCCCTGGCCTTGTCCACATCACGCGACGCGACCGCCACCACCTCGCACAGCTCCCCGCAGAGCCGGAGGCTGGGGAGGTGCACGAAGCCGGCGATCCGCCCGGCGCCGATGATGCCGACGCGGATCCGACGCTCCTTCATCCTCGGGCTCGCGCCTACCGGGTCTCGGCTCGCATCGCCCACGGACGGAGCCGGGAGCTCCTTCCCCCGGACTCCGCGGCAGAGAGGCTATCACGCTTTCACAACCAGGAGAAGCCACGTATAATCGCGGCGCGACAGGCGCGGTCGCCCGACGGGGGCCGGCGCCGGCGAGGAGGGAGGCATGGCCGACTACACGGCGTACTTCGGAGGCGCGTGGATGCCCTTCAGCCAGGTCAAGATCGATCCCCTGGACCGAGGGTTCCTCGTGGGCGACTGCGTCTTCGACGTCGCCCGCACGTTCAACGGGAAGAGCTTCCGGATGCGCGAGCACGTCGATCGGCTCTACCGGTCGCTCAAGTACGTCCGGATCGACCCCGGCCTGTCGCCGGACGAGATGGAGCGGATCAGCGAGGAGGTGATCTCGCGGAACGAGCACCTCCGCGCCGACGTCGGGGATTATCAGATCTGGCAGTTCGTGACGCGGGGCCGGGGCCGGTGGGCCCACAAGGCCGGGCCGCCGGCCGTCGGGGTCTGCCTCCGGCAGGTCGGCTTCTCCCGGTTCGCGCACCTGTACGCGGAAGGCGCCCACGGCATCATCGTCCGCACGCGCAGCTTCCCCGCCGACGCGCTCGATCCCAAGGTCAAGAACTTCAGCCGGATGAACTTCAACCTCGCCGAGCTCGAAGTGGCCGACGTGGACCCGGAGGGCTGGCCGATCCTCACCGACAGCCGGGGCAGCGTCACCGAAGGGGTCGGCTACAACGTCTTCATCGTCGCGAACGGCGCGATCCGCACCCCGGGCGACCGTGGCGTCCTCCAGGGGGTGTCCCGGGCCATGGTGTTCGAGCTGGCCAAAGAGCTGGGCCTCCCCGTCGTCGAGGACGACTTCCAGCCGTACGACGTGTACACCGCGGAGGAGGCGTTCTTCACCAGCACGAGCCCGTGCGTCCTGCCGGTGACGCGCGTGGACCGGCGCCCGATCGGCACCGGCGCCCCCGGCCCGATCGTGCGGCGCCTGCTGGCCGCCTGGAGCGAGGTCGTGGGCGTGGACATCGTGGCGCAGGCCCAGCGGTACGCGCCGCTGGAGCGGCTCGAGTCCCGGTTCGGCTCCTGACCCCGACCCCGGGCCGGTCAGAGGATCGTCCGGCCCCCGTCCACGGGCAGCGCGACGCCCGTGATGAACGACGCCTCGTCGGAGGCGAGGAAGAGCAGGGCCCGCGCGACTTCGTCGGGACGGCCGTGCCGGCCGAGGGGGCAGATCCGGTTCCAGCCCGCGAAATCCTCGTCCGCGTATCCCGCGCGGGTCATCGGGGTGTCGATGAACCCGGGGCAGACGCAGTTGACGCGGATGCCGTGAGGCGCGCCCTCGAGCGCCGCCATCTGGGTCAGCTGGAGGATCCCGGCCTTCGACGCGCCATAGGCCCCGAGCCCGTCCTTTGCCCGGATGGCGGCGCGGGACGCGATGTGGACGATGCCGCCGCCTCCCTGCTCGCGCATGGCGGTCATGGCCGCCTTGGTGAGGAGGAACGCGCCCGTCAGGTTCACCTCGAGCACTTCGCGCCACTCCTTCTCCGAAGTCGCCTCGAGGGGGCTGATCCGCAGGATGCCGGCGCAGTTGATCACGACGTCCAGCCGTCCGAGCTGTCGCCGGGCTAGGGCCACCGCGGCCTCCACCTCCCCCCAGCGGGTGATATCGCACCCACAAGCGTCGGCCCGCCGGCCAGCCCGGCGGATGCGCTCCGCCGTCTCCCTGGCCGCCTCGGGGTTCACGTCGGCCGCCAGGACGGCGGCGCCGCGCTCTGCCAAGAGTTCGCAGGTCGCGCGGCCGATCCCCGATCCCGCTCCCACCACCAGCGCTGCCCGATTCGTGAAATCCATCGCGCCTCCCAGGCTCCGGCGAGAGCCGCCTCTCGCCTGACTCGCCTCGATCCGGCCGGCTCCCGGGGCCTCCCCCTACGGGAGCGCCTCGAGCGTGTCCGCGACCGCGCGGCGGAGCACCGACGCCAGCTCGTCGATCTGTCGCTCCGAGATGACAAACGGCGGGGCCAGCGTCACGACGTCGCCCCGGTTTCGGACGATCAATCCGGCCTGCTGGGCCCGGCGCACGACCCGGGCGCCCACCCCGAGCGCGGGGTCGAAGGGCGCTCTGGTCGGGCGATCGGAGACGAGCTCGATGGCCGCCATGAGCCCGAGCCCCCGAACCTCCCCCACGCAGGAGAGGTCGAGGAGCGTTCCGAGGCGGCCGAGCAGATACCGCCCGAGCCTGGCGACTCGTTCGACCAGCTTCTCCGTCTCGATGATCTCCAGCGTGCGCAGGCCGACCGCGCAGCAGACGGGATGGCCGGCGTACGTCGAGGAGTGCATCCAGCGCTCCGAGGCGGAAGCCTTCTGGATCACGCTCGCGATCCTCGGCGTCACCATCATGCCTCCGAGGGGCAGGTAGGCGCTGGTGACTCCCTTGGCGAACGTCATGACGTCGGGTTCGACATGCCAGTGAGTGAGGCCGAACCACTCGCCGGTCCGGCCGAAGCCCGTGATCACCTCGTCGGCGATGAGCAGGACGTCGTACCGGCTACACACCTCACGCGCCCGGGGGAAGTAATCCGCCGGAGGCACGATCACGCCGCCAGCGCCCTGAACCGGCTCGGCGATGAAGGCAGCGACGCTCTCCGGGCCCTCGCGCTGGATCGTCTCTTCCAGGAGCCGGGCGGCCGCAGCGCCCGGACCCTCGCCCGGCGCGGCGAAGTCGCAGCGGTAGGGGTACGGCGAGCGCACGTGGATGAACTCGGGAAGGCGCGGCTGGAACATCTCGGAGTAGTCGGGGATGCCGGTCGCGCTCATTCCGGCGAGCGTCGCGCCGTGAAACCCATGCTCCAGCGAGAGGATCTTCACCTTGGTCGGCTTCCCCTGCCGCCGCCAGTAGTACCGGGCGGTCTTGAAGGCGCACTCGTTGGCGTCGACGCCGCTGGTCGTGAAGAAGGTCGCCCGGAGCCCCTCGTAGGCCAGCGCCTCCAGCCGGGCGGCGAGCTCGAGGGCAGGAACGTTGGCGAAGCCACTGTACGTGTTGCCGAACGCCAACCGCCGCATTTGGTCCGCCGCGGCGTCGGCCAGCTCTGCCCGCCCATGGCCCAGATTGGTGTTCCAGAGACCTGACAACCCATCGAGATACGTGCGCCCCTCCGCATCCTCCACGAGCGCGCCCGACCCGCGCACGAGCACGGTGAGTTGCCCGCGATCGGCGGCGTCGGCCAGAGGGTGGAGATAGTACTCGTCGAGCTCCGCATACCTGCTCGGCGCACGTCCTGCCATGACAGCCTCCCCGAACGGTCCCCTTGGGGCGGGGTCGCTTCAGCCGACACTTGACCCGCCTCTCCGGCGGGCGTAGCTTCGTGCCCGGAGATCCTCCGGCCGGGCCGCGGGTTCACCTCCACCCGTCAAGGATCTCGCGAGGACTTCCGGAAGCTCGAGCAGGAGGCGCCGGACGAGCGCCTCGCGCCTGGGAGGGGTCCGCATGAAGAGCTTCAGCGTTCTCAGGTGGCTCGTGGCCGGGGTCGCCGGGAGTCTGGCCTTCTGGCTGTTCCAGGTCTTCACCACCGGCTACACCATCCCGCAGTACATGGGCCAGGAGATTGCCACCCAGGGTGGCTATTCTATCAAGCTGGCTCCCGTCATTGGATGGGGCGTGCATCTGTGGGTGAGCCTCTCCTATGCGCTCCTCTTCGTCGTGCTCATGGCCGCACTTCCCGTGAAGTCTTCGGGGGCGGCTCTGGGGATCGGCCTCGTCCTCGCCGCGCTGCTCGGGTCGTTGACCACCCTCCTGACCGCTCCGGCGATTGCCGTGACGATCAGCGTCCTGAGCCGCCGGGGATTCCCCGCCGAGCTGCCGGGGCTGAACACCGACGTCGATCTGCCGCTCTACAACCATCTCGTGTTCTTCGGCGTCGTGTGGGGCGTGGCCACACTCCTTCCGGTCCTCCGGCGGCGGCTCTGACGGCGCCGAGGGCCTGACCTCGTCCTTCGGACCTCGAGGCCGCGCGCGGCGGCCGCGGGACTCGAGCCGTGGGGGCGAGGGCGGCGTAGAGGTCGGACGGGACGGCCGCGGCGGCGAGCGCGGCGGCGAGGAAGAGGGCGCCGATGCGGCCCCGGCCGGCGCCGGGGAGCCGCCGGATCTCCCGCCGGCGGCGGCGGAACCCGAGGAGGACGAAGAGGCTCACGAACACCGGGAGCCAGAACGCGACGATCCGGTAGAGCGTCGCCGCGGCGAGGCCCTGTGCGGCGAGGAGACCGTGGTGGGCGACGAAGACGCTCATGATCGTCTCGAAGCTCCCGCCGCCGCCCGGCACGCTCACGACGGCGAGCCCGGTCATCGCGATCACGAAGCCCATGAAGACGACCCACGCCTTGGGGGCCACGCCCACCGCCAGGAACGCCATGTAGAGGGCGGCGGCGTCGCAACAGACGGCCAGACACTGGAAGCCCACCATCCGGTAGAACGCGGGCGGGTGACGCCAGATCACAGCCTTGCCCGCGTAGTACTCCTCGAGGAAGCGGCGGATGGGCGCCTCGGGCCACTGGCGGTGGAGCACCGCGCCGGCGCGGCCGGCCAGGCGGAGGGCGAGCGGGATGAACCGCTCGCGGTCGCGCTGGAGCGCGTAGACCCAGGCGGCGAGCGCCACCAGCCCGATCCCGGGGGCGAGCCCGAGCGCGATCGCGCCGGCGGCCGAGGTCTCGCTGATCGCGAGGTAGATGAGGCTGCCGGCGACGAGCATCGCCACCACGCTGGCCAGCCCCATGGCAGCCAGCGCGCGC
>CAZDYT010000271.1:0-5779 GCA_964509395.1 uncultured bacterium | reverse complement strand
TCGTCCCGGGGAACAGCCGCGCCTGCATCGCGACGAAGTCCCCACTCACCGGGATCTTCTTCGACTCCACGTTCGGGGGCCGGTTTCCCGCGACCCTCAAGCGGACCGGTTTCGATGCGGTCCTGATCACCGGCCGGGCCCCGCGCCCGGTCTACCTCGTCGTGACCGAGACGGGCGCGACCCTGCGGGACGCCCGGCCGCTCTGGGGGCTGACGACCAAGGCGACGGTCGAGGCGATCCAGGCGGCCGAGGGGACCGACGCCGACGCGCTCGCGATCGGCCCCGCCGGGGAGCACCGCGTGCGCTTCGCGTGCCTCGCCCACTACTGGAAGAATCGGGAGGGCGTCTCCGGCCGCGGCGGGATCGGCGCCGTGTGTGGCGCCAAGCACCTCAAGGCGATCTGCGTCACCGGCGCGCGCAAGACCGCGGTCGCGGACCCAGCGCGGCTCAAGCGGCTCATCGACGAGACGCGCGAGCCGATGAAGACGGGAACGCAGAACCTCTCCACCTACGGCACCCCGTTCCTCACCGGGCCCATCAATGCGCTCGGTGCCTTGGGGGCGCTCAACCTGCGCCAGGAGGTCTTTCCCGAGGCCGAGGTGATCGACGGCCGATCGCTCAAGGCGCACTACCACGACAAGGACACGACGTGTCTCAAGTGCCCCGTCGCGTGCGGCAAGCAGTTCGCGGTCCCCGAGGGCGTGTCCGTCTACGGCGGCACGCGGGGGAAGATGCCCGAGTACGAGACCCTCTTCGCTTTCGGCTCGATGCTCGGGAACGCGAACGCCCCGAGCATCATCCAGGCGAACATCCGCTGCGACCTGCTCGGGCTCGACTCCATCTCGATGGGCGTGACGCTTGCCTTCGTGGCCGAGTGTCTCGAGCTGGGCCTGCTGCGCTCCGCGGACGTCGGGGTCCCCTTCGGCTGGGGAGAGCATGCGGGGATGATTCGCCTGATCGAGCAGACGGCGCGCCGCGAGGGCTTCGGCGACCGCCTCGCCGAGGGCTCGCGACGCCTCGCCGCCGAGATCGGCCAGGGCGCCGAGCGCCTCCCGTACGTGGTGAAGGGCCTCGAGCTGCCCGCCCACTCGGCGCGAGCGCTCAAGGGCATGTCGATCGGGTACGCAACCGCCACGCGGGGCGGGAGTCACCACGACACGCGGCCGACCCCGCAGTATGCGCCGGGGTTCGACCGGCGCTCGACCGAGGACAAGCCGGCCTTCGCCATCCGGAGTCAGCACTTCACGGCGGTGGACGACAGCCTGGTCATGTGCCGCTTCACCTCGGAACGGGGCTTCGGCCTCTTCGTCAACGAGACCTACGCCGGCCTGGTCTCGGCCGTGACGGGGTGGGAGATGGACGCGGTCGAGCTCGAGCGCGTGGGGGAGCGGATCGTCAACGTGGAGCGGCGCTTCAACGTGCGGGAAGGCGTGCGGCGGAAGGATGACGTCCTGCCCTGGAAGGTGATGCACGAGCCGATCCCCGACGGGCCGTCGGCCGGCATGTACTGTCCGCCCGAGGAGCTCGCCGCGATGCTCGACGCGTACTACGCCCTTCGCGGCTGGGACGCCGACGGGGTCCCGACGCCGGAGCGCCTGGGGGCGCTCGGCCTCGCCGACCGGCCCGGCCTCCCGTCGAGGAGCGAGACACGCGTCAGGGAACCCGAA
Source organism: uncultured bacterium (assembly GCA_964509395.1). Lineage (GTDB taxonomy): Bacteria > Methylomirabilota > Methylomirabilia > Rokubacteriales > DASRDR01 > CAZDYT01. Next base: position 4,112 of record CAZDYT010000271.1, on the reverse strand, counting down.
CGGGGAGGGTAAGGGACCAGGGGGCCTTCGGATCGGGGCTGGTCAGCAGCGCGCCGGATCGTCGATCACGAGCGTGACCTGCCCGCTCGCCGGGTCGTAATCGTAGTCATTGCCGACGCACTGGAAGTTCGGCGGCGGGTTCAGGAGCGCCGTCACCGCCTCCTTGCTGGACGGCCACTGACCGTTCTGGCCGTAATAGACCTGGAGGGAGCTGCGGACCGCGGCCAGCGTCGCGCGATCCGCGGCGAGCCGGGCCTGCGACAGCGGCCGCTCCTCCTGAATTTTCTCGAGCGTCTTGCTGGTCGAGCCGAGGTACGCGTAGAGCACCGACCCGACGATCGCGAGCACGACCAGCACCATCGCCAGCTCGACGAGGCTCCACCCCCGCGTCTCGCGGCAGAGCTGCCACGCCTTCCGGCCGTCGGCCCAGCCTACGAGCATCCTTCTCCTCGTCCTGAGCGGTGGGCGGGACCCTCTCAGCGCGCGCCCGTCGACCCGCGTCCGGCCCCGCCACTGCGCCGGGTCCCCGCGCCCCTGGTCATGCCGCTGTCTGGGATTGCAGCACAGTCGGCGAGCCAAAGTCCAATTTGGCGCCGCCCCGCGGAGTTGGGACCCCCAGGATGAGCGGATGCTATAATGAAAGCCTTCAGACTGGAGAGGAGGGTCGGTGATGGCCGTTTACATCATGCTCTCGACGCTCTCCGACACCGGCCGGAAGGTCATCCGCAAGCTCCCGGGCACGATCCGGAAGGTCAACGAGGAGGTCGGCCGCATGGGCGTCAAGGTTCTCGCCCAGTACGCCGTCCTCGGACCGTACGACTTCGTCACGGTCGTCGAGGCCCCGGACAACGAGACGATCGCCAAGGTCTCGATGGAGCTCGGCGCCCGGGGCTCGGTCCAGATGATGACGATGGCGGCGATTCCGGTGGACACCTTCATCAAGCGGCTCGCCGCGCCGGCCGCGAATGGCCGCGGCGGTCCTCGCCGGAAGCGCTGACCAGGGAGCCGTGCGCCCCGTGCTGCCCGTGGGGCGCCGCATCGCCACTCCCAGGCTGACCTGATCCGCCGTCGCGCTCGACGGCGCGACGCCCGCGCGACCGAGGAGGCCTCCCATGGTGAGGCGTGGCACGGTCCGAGCCCCGCGGGGCAACCGCCTGACCTGCCGGGGCTGGCCGCAGGAGGCCGCCCTCCGGATGCTCATGAACAACCTCGATCCCGAGGTGGCGGAGCGGCCGGAGGACCTCGTGGTCTACGGCGGCGCGGGGAAGGCGGCCCGCAATTGGGAGGCGTACGACCGGCTGGTCGCGTGCCTCACGGCGCTTGAGGACGACGAGACGCTCCTCGTGCAGTCCGGGAAGCCCGTGGCCATCTTCCGCACGACCGCCGACGCCCCGCGCGTCCTGATCGCCAATGCCCTCTTGGTGCCCGCGTGGGCGACGTGGGACGAGTTCCGGCGGCTGGAGGCGCTGGGGCTCACGATGTACGGGCAGATGACCGCGGGGTCCTGGATCTACATCGGCACCCAGGGCATCCTCCAGGGGACGTACGAGACCTTCGGGGCGTGCGCGCGGACGCGCTGTGGCGGCTCTCTCCGGGGCCGGTGGGTCCTGACGGCGGGCCTCGGGGGCATGGGCGGGGCGCAGCCGCTGGCCGTCACGCTCAACGAAGGCATCGCGCTCTGTGTGGAGGTGGACCCGGACCGGATCGAGCGGCGACTGAAGACGCGCTATCTCGACACCGCCGTCGAGGACCTGGACGCGGCGCTGCGCGAGGTCGAGGCCGCGCGGCAGAAGGGCGAGGCGCGCTCCATCGGGCTCCTCGGGAACGCGGCGGAGGTGTATCCGGAGCTGGTCCGGCGCCGCCTCGTCCCGGACGTCGTGACGGATCAGACCGCGGCCCACGACCTCCTCAACGGGTACATCCCGCGGGGCCTGTCCGTCGGCGAGGCGCGCCAGCTTCGCGAGCGGGACCCCGAGGAATACCTCCGGCGGGCGCGCGAGTCGGTCGCGGTTCACGTCCAGGCGATGCTGGACTTCCAGCGCGCCGGCGCCGTGGTCTTCGACTACGGGAACAACATCCGGACCGAGGCGAATCGGGCCGGGGTCAAGGACGCCTACGCGTTCCCGGGCTTCGTGCCCACCTTCATCCGCCCGCTCTTCTGCGAGGGCAAGGGCCCGTTCCGGTGGGTGGCGCTCTCGGGTGACGCCGAGGACATCGCCACGACCGACCGGGCGCTGATGGCCGCCTTCAAGGACGACCCGCACCTCGTCCGGTGGCTTCGCATGGCGGGTGAGCGCGTGGCGTTCCAAGGACTGCCGGCGAGGATCTGCTGGCTCGGATACGGCGACCGGGCGCGTGCCGGAGCCATCTTCAACGAGCTGGTGGCCTCCGGGCGCGTCAGGGCGCCGATCGTGATCGGGCGGGATCACCTCGACGCCGGCTCGGTGGCCTCGCCCTATCGCGAGACCGAGGCGATGCGCGACGGCTCCGACGCGATCGCCGACTGGCCGGTCCTCAACGCGCTCCTGAACGCCGTCGCGGGGGCCCACTGGGTTTCCGTGCACCACGGCGGCGGGGTCGGGATCGGATACGCGCTGCACGCGGGCATGGTCGTCGTGGCCGACGGGACGCCTGCGACCGCGGCCCGACTCGAGCGCGTGCTGACGACGGACCCCGGGACCGGCATCGTCCGACACGCGGATGCCGGGTATCCCGAGGCGATTGCCGCAGCCAAGCGGCACGGCCTCAAGATCCCGGGCCTGAGCAGGTGACCATCGGGATCTCTTGACGCAACCGGCGGATTTCCTGCTCACGGGGGCGGGGGAGCTCCTCACCCTCGATCCGAGCCTCGGCGAGGGTCCTCTCGGCCTGATCCGCGGGGGAGCCCTCGCGGCCCTCTCCCGGAAGATCGTCTGGGTGGGCAAGACCGCCCGGGCGCACAAGGCCGTGTGGCTCCTCAAGGAAGGCTCCGAGGTCGACGCCCGCGGGCGCGTCGTCCTGCCGGGCTTCGTGGACTCGCATACGCACGCGGTCTTCTCGGGCTCCCGGGAGCGGGAGTTCGCGCAGCGGATCGCGGGCGCGACATACCAGGAGATCGCCGCCGCGGGGGGCGGCATCCTCTCGACAGTCAACGCCACGCGGGACGCGACGGCCGACGAGCTGGTTGCCCTCGCGGGGCGGCGGTTGGACCTGGCGCTCCAGCACGGCACCACGACGCTCGAGGTGAAGTCGGGGTACGGCCTCACGACGGCCGATGAGATCAAGATGCTGGAGGCGATCCGCGTCCTCCAGGACTCGCACCCCGTCGAGCTTCACGCCACCTTCTGCGGCGCCCACGAGGTTCCCCCCGAGTTCAAGGGGAACGCCGACGGGTACGTGGACCTCGTGGTGGATGAGATGCTCCCGGCCGTCGCGGAGAAGAAGCTCGCGGAGTACTGCGACGTCTTCTGCGAAGAGGGCGTGTTCTCGGTCGAGCAGGCGCGCCGGATCCTCCTCGCCGGGGTACGGTACGGGCTCCGCGCCAAGTTCCACGCCGACGAGTTCACCCCGACGGGCGGGGCCGAGCTGGCCGCGGAGGTGGTGGCCCTCTCGGCGGATCACCTCCTCCACGCGCGGCTCGATGGCATCCGGGCGATGCAGGAGGCGGGCGTCACGGCCACACTGCTGCCGGGGACGGCGTTCTTCCTGGGCCTGCCGTATGCGCCCGCGCGCGCCTTCCTCGAGACCGGCGTCCGCGTCGCGCTGGCGACCGACTTCAACCCGGGCTCCTCGTACACCCCCAACATGCAGCTCATCCTCACGCTCGCGTGCACGCAGATGCGGCTGACCGTGGAGGAGGCGGTCGAGGCCGCCACCCTCAACGGGGCGTACGCGATGGGGCTCCAGGGGCGAATCGGGTCGCTCACGGCGGACAAGCAGTGTGACCTGATCGTGCTCGACCTCCCGAGCTACTACCACTTGCCCTACCTCTTCGGCGTGAACCACGTGCAGACTGTGGTGAAGGGAGGGCAGGTCGTCTGGTCGCGGGAATGAGGCCCGGCCCGATCCCCGTCGCCCCGCGTCGTCCTCGGTCGTCGGCGGCCCTCAACGTATGCGGCATACGCCTCGGGCCG
>CAZDYT010000270.1:0-5780 GCA_964509395.1 uncultured bacterium | reverse complement strand
ATCACCCGCTTCGGGTTGAGCGGCGAGGCGATTTGTACGGGTTTGTTTGCAATCCCGCCGCTCCCCGAGCAACTCGCCATCACCGCCTTCCTCGACCGGGAGACGGCGAAGATTGATGCGCTGGTGGCCAAGAAGGAGCGACTGATCGAGCTGCTCCAGGAGAAGCGCGCCACCCTCATCACCCACGCCGTCACCAAGGGCCTCAACCCCTCGGCCTCCATGAAAGATTCCGGTGGCATAGAATGGTTAGGCCAGATCCCAGCGCATTGGGAGGCAAAGCGCCTTCCCTTCGTGGTAATCGTGCAGGAAGGTCCCGGCATCATGGCGTCGGACTTCCTGGAGGATGGCGTTCCGCTGCTCCGGATTGGAAACCTGACGCAGGGATCGGTTACGCTGGATGGCTGCAATTTCCTCTCGCCAGAAAAGGTTGAATCACGGTGGCGGCATTTCCGGCTAGAAGAGGGGGACTTACTCATTAGTGGAAGCGCAAGCACGGGTCAGGTGTCGTTCGTGGACAGTGCCGCTGCGGGGTCGATCGCTTACACGGGCATCTTCCGTCTTCGTCCTGTAGGCGGGAATGTCTTGAAGGAGTTTGTTGCGTATTTTGTTGGTTCGGCTGCGTTCCTTGATCAGGTCAACACTCTGCGGACAGGGGTTGGGATTCAGCACTATGGCCCGAAGCACTTGCGTAGTGTGTGGGTGCCGTTGCCACCATTCCAGGAACAGTTGTCAATCCGAGAAGTACTCGACGTGGAGACGGGAAAGATAGATGCACTTATAGCCAGGGTCCGGAAAGGCATCGAACGTCTCAAGGAATATCGGGCGGGGGTGATTTCGGCGGCGGTGACGGGGAAGATTGACGTACGGGACGAGATGGTATGAGCGTCCAATTTGAGTGTTACAAAACCTCGGAGAATGATACGATGTTCCGAGGTGTTGTAACATGCCTGCGAAGTCCAATGCCAAAAGAGTGCTTGACCTTATCCGCCGGGCGGGGGTCCTTCGGGCTCGAGACCTGGATGGCCTCGGTATCCCGCGCGAACATCTCGTCCGGCTCATGCGACGGGGGCAGGTCGAGCGGGTCGGGCGGGGACTCTACAGGCTTGCGGGGGCGGGCGTAGGCGAGCACCAGAGCCTGGCGGAGGCCTGCAAGCTCGTCCCGCACGGGATGATTTGCCTGCTCTCCGCTCTTCGCTTTCACGGGCTCACGACCCAGAACCCCGCCGAGATATGGATGGCCATCGGGCCGAAGGCCTGGAAACCTGGCGGAGGAAGCCTCGCCCTTCGAATTGTTCGCCTTTCAGGGCCGGCTCTCGCCGAGGGGGTGGAGGAGCACCGGATCCGGGGCGTGACGGTCCACGTCTACAGCGCGGCGAAGACGGTGGCGGATTGCTTCAAGTTCCGGAACAAGATCGGGCTCGACGTGGCGCTGGAGGCGCTTCGGGACTATCGTCGGGCCCACCGGGGGGGGATGGACGAGCTCTGGGGCTTCGCCCGGATCTGCCGCGTCACCCGTGTCATGCGGCCGTACCTGGAGGCCCTCGCGTGACCCGGACGCAGCGCCGGGATGTGGTGGCGTCGGTGCGCGACCGCCTCCTGAACCTGGCGCGCGAGCGGGGCGAGGACTTCCAGTTGATCCTGACCCGCTATGCGGTCGAGCGGCTACTCTACCGGTTGAGTGTCTCCCGATACCGCGACCAGTTCTTGCTGAAGGGTGCCATGTTGTTCCTGGTGTGGACCGGTCACCTGTACCGGCCGACGCGCGACCTGGACCTTCTCGGCCGCGGCGAGAACGAGGTCGCCCAAGTGGAGGAAGTCTTCCAGACTGTCTGCGCTGTCCCGGTCGAGGACGATGGTCTCCAGTTCCTCGGTGAGACGATCAGGGGTGAGAGGATCCGGGAGGAGGACGAATACGAAGGCGTGCGGCTGAGGTTCGCTGCCCGCCTGGCCGAGGCCAGGATTCCCGTTCAGGTGGACATCGCCTTCGGAGACGCGGTGAGGCCCGCGCCCGAAGAAGCTGACTTTCCGACGATCCTGCCGTTTCCCGCACCCCGGCTGCAGATCTATCCCAGGGAGGCGGTCGTCGCGGAGAAGTTCCAGATCATGGTGTCGCTGGGGATCGCGAACAGCCGCATGAAGGACTTCGCCGACGTCTGGACGCTGGCCAGGGTGCACCCGTTTGAAGGCCGGGCCCTGGCAGAGGCGATCGGGGCGACCTTCGTAAGGCGCCGGACCCCCTTGCCGGGAACGGCTCCCCTCGCGTTGACCGCCGAGTTCTCGGAGGATCACGGCAAGCGGGCGCAGTGGGACGCCTTCGTCAGGAGAGGGCGGCTGCGGGTCGATGGGCAGACCCTGGGCGACGTGGTCACGCTCCTGCGCGCCTTTCTCATGCCTCCGGCCCTTGCTGTCGGGGCGGGCAAGCCGTTCAACAAGCGGTGGCCTGCCGGCGGTCCCTGGCGCGCCGGCCGGGCCAACCGGAGATAGCGATGGCGAAGGTGGCCGAGCGGAGCCTCGAGGAGGCGATCGAGCAGGCCCTGACGGCGGCCGGGCAGGGCACCCTGACGGGTCCCGGGGAGACCTGGGTAGAGGCGCTGGCTGGGTATGGGGAGGGTCTGCCGGGCGGCTACCAGAAGGGGCGGCTGGAGGACTACGACCGGGCGCTCTGTCTGATCCCGCAGGACGTCCTGGACTTCATCTGGGCGACCCAGCCCAAGGAGTGGGAGCGGCTCAAGGAGCACTACGGGGCCGAGGTGAAGGAGCGCTTCCTCAGGCGCCTGGCCGGGGAGATCGAGCGACGGGGGGCGCTGGACGTGCTCCGGCGGGGGATCAAAGATGCCGGGTGCAAGTTCGCCCTGGCGTTCTTCCGGCCGTCCTCGGGGTTGAACGAAGAACTCCAGAAGCGCTACCAGGCGAACCTGTTCAGCGTGGTGCGCCAGCTCCGCTACAGTGAGAAGGACGAGAAGAAGAGCCTGGACCTCGCGATCTTCCTCAACGGCATCCCGATCTTCACCGCCGAGCTGAAGAACCCCCTCACCGGGCAGACCGTCGAGGATGCGATCCGGCAGTACCGGTTCGACCGGGACCCGAGGGAGCCGCTCTTCGCTTTCGGCCGGTGCCTGGCCCACTTCGCTGTGGACCCGGACCTGGTGTACGTGACGACCCGCCTCGAGGGGCCGAAGACCCGCTTTCTCCCCTTCAACCAGGGGAAGTTCGGCGGTGCCGGGAACCCCCCTGTGCCTCCGACGAAGTCCGGGTATCCGACGGCCTACCTGTGGGACCGGATCTGGGCTCGGGACAGCGTCCTGAACCTGATCCAGCACTTCATCCACGAGGTCGAGGAGGAGGACGAGACGGGGCGGGAGACCGGCCGCCGGAGCCTGATCTTCCCCCGCTACCACCAGCTCGACGCCGTGCGACGGCTCGTGTCCCACGCGCGCGAGCAGGGGCCCGGCCAGCGCTACCTCGTCCAGCATTCGGCCGGGAGCGGCAAGTCCAACTCCATCGCCTGGCTCGCCCACCAGCTCTCGGTGCTCCACGACACCCACGACCGGAGGGTCTTCGACTCGATCGTCGTCATCACCGACCGGCGCGTCCTGGACCGCCAGCTCCAGCGCACGGTCCGGGCCTTCGAGCAGACCCTGGGCGTGGTGGAGAACATCGACAAGACCTCGCGCCAGCTCAAAGAGGCTCTGGAATCGGGGAAGACCATCATCGTGACGACGCTCCAGAAGTTCCCCGTGATCGCCCAGGAGATCGGGAGCCTGCCTCAGAAGCAGTTCGCGGTCGTCGTCGATGAGGCCCACTCGTCGCAGTCGGGCGAGGGCGCGCGGCATCTCAAGAAAGTGCTGGCGGCCGGGAGCCTGGAGGAGGCGGAGCGGGAAGAGGGCGAGGAAGGGGAGGACCTGGAGGACCAGATCGTCGCCGAGATGAAGGCCCGGGGACGCCTCGCCAACGTCTCCTACTTCGCCTTCACGGCGACCCCCAAGGCCAAGACGCTCGAGCTGTTCGGCATCCAGCGGCCTGACGGCAGGTTCGAAGCGTTCAGCCTCTACAGCATGCGTCAGGCGATCGAGGAGGTCTTCATCCTCGACGTCCTGGAGAACTACGCGACCTACAAGGTCTACTGGAGGCTGCTCAAGAAGGTGGCCGAGGACCCCCACTACGACCGGAACAAGGCGGGCTACCTCCTCCGGTCGTTCGTGGACCTCCACGAGCACGCGATCCGGAAGAAAGTGGAGATCATGATCGAGCACTTCCACGGGCAGGTGGCCCACCGGATCGGGGGCAGGGCGAAGGCGATGATCGTCACGCGCTCCCGGCTCCACGCGGTGCGCTACAAGCTCGCCGTGGACCAGTACCTCAAGGAGAAGGGCTATCCCTACAGAACCCTGGTGGCGTTCTCGGGGACGGTGCGCGATGGCGGGGTGGATTACACCGAGCCGAATATGAACGGCTTTCCCGAGGCCCAGACCGCGGGGACCTTCGAGCGGCCCGAGTACCGCTTCCTGGTCGTGGCGGAGAAGTTCCTTCGACCAGCCCTTCCTCCACAGCATGTACGTGGACAAGAAGCTCGGAGGCGTGAACGCCGTCCAGACGCTGTCACGGCTGAACCGGACCCACCGGGACAAGGCGGAGACGACGGTTCTGGACTTCGCCAACGAGGCGGACGACATCCGGCACGCCTTCCAGCCCTACTACGAGAAGACGCTCCTCTCGGAGGCGACCGACCCGAACCTGCTCTACGACCTCCAGCGCCAGCTGCTCGACTTCCACATCTACACCGAGGCGGAGGTGGACGTCTTCGCCCGGCTCTACTTCTCCCCCAAGGCCACTCAGGACCAGCTCTACGCCGCCCTCCGGCCTGTCGTGGACCGGTTCGCGGACTTCGGGGCGGAGGAGCAGGCGGACTGCCGAGGGAAGCTGGCCGATTACGTGCGCCTCTACGCGTTCCTGTCCCAGATCCTGACGTTCACGGACGCCGACCTGGAGAAGTTCTACGTCTTCGCCCGGCTCCTTCGCCGGTACCTGCCGACCACCCGGGACGAGCTGCCGCGGGAGATCCAGCAGAACGTGGACATGGAGTCCTACCGCATCCAGCCGCGGCACGCGGGCAAGATCGGGCTCGACCGTGGCCAGGGCGAGGTGGAGCCGATCGGGGTCAAGCCCCTCCACGGACAGCCGGTGGAGGAGATCGAGCCGCTCTCCCAGATCATCCGGGAACTGAACGAGCGGTTCGGCACCGAATTCACCGAGGAGGACCGGGTGTTCATCCAGCAGCTGGAGGAGCGGCTCGAGGGGGACCCGTCCCTGACGGCGAGCGTCCGGACGAACACCCCCGAAAACGCCCGCCTCACCTTTGACCTCGTGGTGAACGACCGCCTCCAGGACATGGTGGAGACGAACTTCAAGTTCTACAAGCGCGTCACGGACGACCGCGAATTCGCGAAGTTCTTCCTGGACTGGCTGTTCGAACGCTTCCGGTCTAGGGTGATCGGTCCCTGAGAGTGGCGGGCCGCGGCGATTATCGCGTGTATGGTCGGATCGCTGGAAGAGATTTCACAGCGCTGAACCAGCTCGTCGGCCAGGGGAACACGGTCGTGGTCATCGAGCACAACCTCGACGTCGTCAAGACCGCGGACCACATCATCGACCTGGGCCCGGAGGGCGGGGACGAGGGCGGGCGCGTCGTCGCCACCGGGAGGCCCGAGGAGGTCCTGGCCCAGGCCGACCGCTCCTACACCGGGCAATTTCTCCGCCGCATCCTCGCCCGCCGATGAACC
>CAZDYT010000269.1:0-5807 GCA_964509395.1 uncultured bacterium | reverse complement strand
GGCGTCGACGGCGCGGTTGCCGAGGAGCGCGCCCAGCTCCTCCCCGTTCTTGACGAGGGGGGCGAGGTCCTCGACGTCGCGGCCGGCGGACGGGTTCTCGATGACCGCGACGGCCGCCGCCTTCCGCACGGGGCGCGCCGCCTCCCGCTGGCCGTCTGCCCGAAGCTCCTCGACGATCGTCACCAGCTTCCGGACCTTCATGCTGGCCTCCTGCTCACTCCCGGAACTTCACGGGGACGGGCGCGACGCGCCAGACCTCCTCGGCGTACTCGCGGACCGTCCGGTCGCTCGAGAACCGCCCCATGCCGGCCACGTTCCGGATCGACATGCGGATCCAGTCATCGTGTCGACCGTAGGCGTCGGCGACCCGCCTCTGGCACGCGACGTAGGAGGGGAAGTCCGCGCAGTGGAAGTACCGGTCAGTCACGAGCAGCGCGTCCAGGATCGGCCGGAAGAGGCCCGGCGCCGCCCTCGCGATCTCCCCCTGGGCCACCGTGGCGATCACCCGCCGGAGCTCCGGGTCGCCGTCGACCCAGGCCCGGGGGTCGTAGCCCCTCCGCCGCAGGGCCGCGATCTCCTCCAGCGTATGCCCGAACGCGAAGAAGTTTTCGTCCCCGACCTCCTCCCGGAGCTCGACGTTGGCGCCGTCCAGGGTCCCGATCGTGACCGCGCCGTTGAGGGCGGCCTTCATGTTCCCGGTCCCGGAGGCCTCGGTGCCGGCCGTGGAGATCTGCTCGGAGAGGTCGCAGGCCGGAAAGATCTCCTCGGCCGCCGAGACCCCGTAGTTCGGGAGGAAGGCGACCCGGAGCCGCCCGGCGACGGCGGGATCGCGATGGACCAGGTCCGCGACCACGTGAATCAGCTTGATGACGAGCTTCGCCAGGACGTAGGACGGCGCCGCCTTGCCGGCGAAAATCACGGTCCGCGGAGCCTCGCCCTCCGCGCCCCCGTCGACCATCCGGTGGTACAGCGCGATCACGCGGAGGACGTTCAGCATCTGGCGCTTGTACTCGTGGATGCGCTTGGCCTGGCAGTCGAACAGCGTGTCCGGGTCGAGGTGGATCGCTTCGCGGGCGCGGACGGCGTCCGCCAGCGCGACCTTGTTCGCCCGCTTGACGGCTGCCCAGTCCGCCCGAAACGCGGCGTCCTCCACGAACGCCCCGAGCCCCCGGAGCTTCTCGAGGTCGGTGACCCAACCGTCCCCGATCGCCTCGGTGATCAGCCGCGCGAGGCGGGGGTTGCACTGGAGCAGCCAGCGGCGAGGAGTGATGCCGTTCGTCTTGTTGCCGAACCGGCCGGGGAAGAACGCGTGGAAGTCGGGGAACACCGACGTCGTCAGGATCTCCGTATGCAGCTTGGACACCCCGTTGACGGCGCGGCTGCCGACGATGGCGAGGTGCGCCATGCGGACCGTCCCGTCGTCGCCCACGATGGCCATCCGCTGGACCTTGGCCTCGTCCGCCGGGTGGCGAGCCCGGACGGCCGCCAGGAACCGCCGGTCGACCTCCTCGATGATCTGGAGGTGGCGGGGCAGGAGGCGCCCGAAGAGCTCGACCGGCCAGCGCTCGAGCGCCTCGGGCAGAATCGTGTGGTTCGTGTACCCGAACACCTGCGCCGTGATGGACCAGGCCGCGTCCCACTCGAGCCGCTCCTGATCGACGAGGATCCGCATCAGCTCCGGAATGGCGACGGCCGGGTGCGTCTCGTTCAACTGGATGGCGACCTTCTCGGGGAACCGCTGCCAGTCCCGGTGGGCCTTCTTGAAGCGGCGGATGACGTCCTGGAGCGTGGCCGACACGAAGAAGTACTCCTGCTTGAGCCGCAGCTCTCTGCCGGCGTACTGGTCGTCGGCCGGGTAGAGGACCTTCGAGATGTTCTCCGTCAGGGTCTTGTCCTCCACCGCCCGCACGTACTCGCCGGCGTTGAACTTCGCCAGGTCGAACTCCCGCGTCGACTTCGCGGCCCAGAGCCGCAGGGTGTTGACCGTGTCGTTCCGGAAGCCCGGCACGAGCGTGTCGTACGCCATGGCCATGACGTCTTCGGTGTCGACCCAGTCGATCCGATCGTCCCCCTGGTCGTCCCGGTAGTGGTGGACGCGCCCGTGAAACTTGACCGGATACAGGGCGTCGGGGCGGGGAATCTCCCAGGGATTCCCGTAGCGCAGCCAGTTGTCCGGGCGCTCGACCTGCTCGCCGTGCTCGATCCGCTGGGTGAAGATCCCGTACTCGTAGCGGATCCCGTAGCCGTAGAAGGGGAGGGCGAGCGTGGCGGCCGAGTCGAGGACGCAGGCCGCCAGCCGGCCGAGGCCGCCGTGGCCGAGCCCCGCGTCCCACTCCTGCCCCTGGAGCGCCTCCAGGTCGAACCCGAGCTGGGCCATGGCTTGGCGGTAGGCGTCGGCGGCGCCCAGGTTCAGGATGCTGTTGAGGAGCGCGCGGCCCGTCAGGAACTCCATCGACAGGTAGTACACGCGCTTGGCGTCGCTCCGGTAGTAGGCCTCCTGCGTGAGGAACCACCGCTCCATCAACCGATCGCGCACCGCCAGGGCCAGCGCCTGATAGACGTCGAAGTCGCTGGCGGTGTACTCCCCCTCCGCGACCGAGTATCTCATGCGGTGAGCGAAGGCTTCGACGATCCCCGGCACGTCGAGCCGTCCGGGGGCGGGTCGCGGAATCGGCCGCCGCGACGCCTCGGGGACGTGGGCGAGGTCGGGGCGCGCCGGATCCGCCATGCCGGGAAGGTCCTCAGTGACCGCCGCCCGGCGCGTGGCCGCGCGTGACCTCGGCGGCGCGCGCGGCGGGAGGCGTGTTGCGGCTCCGGCCGATCCGCGGGACGCCGTCGATGAGCACCATCGAGACGCCCGGGAGGTCCCCGGCCCGGAGCGCTTCCAGCGCCGTCTGGCCGACGGAGCCCACCGGGGCGTCCAGGATCACGAGGTCCGCCTCGCGGCCCGGCGCGATGACCCCGGCGCCGAGGCCGTAGACGCGCGCGGTATTGCCCGCGGCCATCGCGAGCGCCACCTCGGGCGGGCACTCCCCGAGCGCGACCAGGAGCGCGATCGTCCGGAGGATCCCCAGGGGGACCACGCCGGTGCCCGAGGGCGCGTCGTTCCCGAGGATGATGCGCTCCCACGCCCCCGCCTCCCGCGCCACCCGGAGCGTGTAGAGCGCCGTGCGCGGGTTCCCGCAGTGGACGATCTCGAGCGCCATCCGGGTCTCGCCCACGAGCCGCTCGATCTCGCGCGGGCTCAGGGAGGTGGTGCCCCCGTTGATGTGGCCGACGACATGGGGGTCGGCCTCCAGCACGGTCTCGGCGTCGATCGTGTTCGACCCCGCGATGGACGGCCCGCCCGTGTGGATGGTGACGGTCATGCCGTGCTGCTTCGCCCACTTGACCATCGGCGCCGCGTCGCGGCCCGTCCGGACCGAGCCCAGGCCGATCTCGCCGACGAGCTTCACCCCCGCGCGCGCCATCTCGGCGAAGTCCGCCTCGGCCATCCCGAGCTCGAGGATCGGGGCGCCGGCGTGCACCTTGGCGCCGTTGGGGCGGAAGTTCTGATACGCCTTGGCGGCGACGATCGCCAGCGCTTTCAGCCCCACGATGTCGCGCGGCCGCCCCGGGAGGTGCACCTCGCCGGCAGAGATCATCGTCGTCACGCCGCCGTTCAGCTCGGAGTCGAGGAAGTCCATCGCCCGCTGCCGCGGCGTGAAGTCGCCGAAGACCGGGTGAACGTGGGAGTCGATGAGCCCCGGGAGGACCGTGCTGCCCTTGGCATCGACGACCGTGTCGGCGCCGCCGGTGTCCACCGCCGCCTCACGGCCCACCTGGGTGATCTTCCCGTCCACGCACGCGATCGCGTCGCCGTCGAGGAGCGGCGCCGCGATCTCGCCGGAGACGATCTGCCCGATCCCGCGAATCACGGTCTTCATCCTCGGTGTCCTCCCCGGAGGGCGCGGAAGACGCGCTCGGGCGTCGCCGGGAGCCGCCAGATCCTCGTGCCGATGGCGCGCGACATCGCGTTCAGCAGCGCCGGCGCCGTGGCGATCATCGCCGGCTCCCCCACCCCCTTCGCCCCGAACGGCCCGAAGGGCTCGGCGGACTCGACGAGGATCGGGACGATCTCGGGCACCTCGAGCGCCGTGGGGATGAGGTAGGTCGAGAAGTTCAGCGTCCGCCCGGGCAGGTACTCTTCGGTCAGCGCGAAGCCAAGCCCCATGACCACGCCGCCCTCGATCTGGCCCTCGGCCGCCTGCGGGTTGATCGCACGCCCGAGGTCGTGGGCGGCGATGACCCGGCGGACCCGCACCTCGCCGGTCGCGCGGTTGACGTAGAGCTGCGCGAGCTGGGTCGCGAAGGCGTAGGTCTGGTACGGGACGCCCTGGCCGTCCTGATCGAGCGGCGTCGTCTGCGGGTCGAAGTATCCACGGAACGCCCACTGGCCGGCGCGCTCCCGGAGCGCCCGCGCCACGGCGTCGAGGCCGACCACGCCCCGGGCGTCCGTCCGCTCCACCCGGCCGGCGCGGACCCGCACGCGATCCGGGGCCACGCCGAGGAGGCTCGCCCCTTCGCCGGCGACCGTCTTCACGAGCGCCTGCCCGGCGTCGCGCACGGCGTTGCCGACGATGAAGGCCACCCGGCTCGCCGAGGTCTTCCCGGACTCCGGCGTGAGGCGCGTGTCGGCCGCGGTGAGCCGGATCTGGTCGAGGTCGCACGCCAGCGTCTCCGCGAGGACCTGGCAGAGGATCGTCGAGGAGCCCTGGCCGATGTCCGCCGTGGAGGTGTAGAGGTGGACCCCGCCGTCCTCTTCGAGCTCCACGCGGACCTCGGCGGGGTTCGAGAGCGCGGTGTTGCCGATGCCGTACCACATCGAGGCGACGCCCTCGCCCAGGATCCACGGCCCGTCCTCGGCCGGCAAGGGATCGCGCCCCGCCAGCTCCCGCCGCTTCTCGCGGACGGCTTCCAGCGTCTCGACGAGCCCGACGCTCCCCTCCAGCACCTGGCCCGTCGCCGTCACGGCGCCCTGCCTCAGCGCATTCCGAAGCCGCAGCTCGATCGGGTCGATCCCGAGCCGGAGCGCCAGGAGGTCGACCGCCCCCTCGGTGGCGACGGCGACCTGCGGCGTGGAGAAGCCGCGCATCGCGCCGGCCGGCGGGTGGTTCGTATGCCAGAGGAAGCCGCGTGCCCGGACGTACGGGACCACGTACGGGCCGGTCGCGTGGACGCAGGCGCGCGTGATGACCGTCGGCCCCCAGGAGGCGTAGGCACCGGTGTCGCCCGTGATCTCGGCGTCCACGGCCGTCAGACGCCCCGCCGCATCCGCGCCGAGCCGGACGCGCACCCGGTAGGGGTGACGCTTCACGGTCGCGAGCACCGACTCCTCGCGACTGAACGCGCACTTGACCGGCCGCCCGAACTTCAGGACCGCGAGGGCGAGGTACGGTTGGATCGACAGGTCGAGCTTGCCGCCGAACCCGCCGCCCGTGACGGCCTGGATCACGCGCACACGCTCGGGCGGCACCCCCAGCACCCTGGCCGTCGCGTCGCGGTCCATGTAGGGGGTCTGGGTCGAGACGACGAGCGTGATGGTCCCCCCGTCGGCGTCACCCTCCCGGTACGCGATCCCCGCTTCGGGCTCGATGTAGGCGTGCTCGATCCACTGGGTCTGCCACGTCCCCTCGACGACGACCGCCGCCTCGGCGAACCCGCGGGCGACGTCCCCCTTCCGCACGGCCGGTGGCGCGAGGAGGTTCCCCGCCGGATGGAGCCGCGGGGCCACGGGCCGCCCGGCCGCACAGGGGGCGCGGGGCCGC